>CANCPA010000056.1 GCA_947379895.1 Chitinophagaceae bacterium
CAGTCGAATAATTATAAGGTGGTCAAGCGTAGCGACATCTTAAAATGGATTACGGAAAGTTCTTTCAATGTATGTGTGGCAGGTACGCATGGCAAAACAACCGTTACCACAATGACAGCACATATTCTGCGACATAGTGGATTTGGCAGTAATGCTTTCTTAGGAGGAATTGCGGCTAATTACAATACGAATTTTTGGAGTAGTGAAAATAATGTGGTAGTAGTTGAGGCGGATGAGTATGATAGGAGCTTTTTGAAATTGTCACCCGATGTTGCAGTTATAACAGCAATGGATGCCGACCATCTAGATATCTACGGAACAGCAGAAGAAGTGGAAAATGCTTTTTTACAGTTTTCTGGAAGGATAAAAGAAGGTGGTTGTTTGATAAGTAAATATGGTTTGAGTAGGGCAGCAGAATTTAAGGTATCTAATCACTTTACCTATAGTTTCAATAACGAAAAAGCTGATGCTTTTGCTACGAATATAAAAGTTGAAAATGGAGCGTATCGTTTTGATGTGGTTTATAAAGGAGAAAGGACTCAGGATGTAGAGTTGAAAATGGGAGGCTTGCATAATATTGAAAATGCGGTAGCCGCAATCAGTGTAGCAAAATATGTTGGCATTGAGGATGATAAGATAAAAGCGGCAGTCTCCGATTTTAAAGGAGTAAAGAGGCGATTTGAGTATTTGATAAAGGAAGAAAAGCAGGTATTTATTGATGATTACGCACATCATCCCGAAGAGTTGAAGGCATTGATTAGTGGAGTAAGAAGTTTGTATGGCAATCAAAAACTGACGTTAGTTTTTCAACCGCATCTCTATACCCGAACCAATGATTTGGCAGATGAATTTGCAGAGAGCTTAAGTATGGTTGACGAATTAATTCTGTTACCAATCTATCCTGCAAGAGAATTGCCAATACCCGGTGTGGTGAGTGAGTTGATTTTAGAGAAAATTAAACTAACAAACAAGCAAGTGTTGAGTAAAGTTGATTTGTTGAAATGGGTGGAGACTAACAGGCCAAATTTATTGGTGATGGCAGGTGCAGGAGACATTGATACGCTCTTGAAACCGGTAAAGGAAATACTTGGAAAGGAGTGATGAGTTATGAAATATGAGTTATGAGTGAATTGTTAGGAGTATAATTTGAATAAAATGTTGAGATAAGAAAGATAAATAGTGAGGTAATCATTTTTAATCATCTTAAATCATCTTGAATCATAAATATGGAGTGGAAAAAACGAATATTACAAGTAATGTGGCTGCTTTTAGGGGTAGGTACGATTGTATTGTTCGGTGCTGCGATGGTGCATAAAAATAAGATGCCCTGCTCGGATGTAAAGGTGGAAATAACGGGTGCTGAAGAGCATTTATTTATCGATGAAAAAGATGTATTGGAATTGATCAATAGTCATGCGAATATTAATAATGTTCAAATGAATCGGGTTGACTTAAAAGGCATTGAAACTGAGTTGGAAAAGACCCCCTGGGTAAAGAATGCAGAATTGTTCTTTGATAATAAGCAGGTATTGCAAGTGAAAATTGAGGAGCGGCAGCCAATAGCAAGGGTATTTACTGTTCAAGGGGAATCTTTTTACATGGATGAAACAGGGGTAAGGCTTCCACTAAGTGATAAGTTGAGTGCGAGAGTACCGATGTTTAGCAATTTTCCAAACGACAAGAAAGTAATGGCGGCTTCGGATAGTGTTTTGTTGGAGGGAGTCGTAAAAATGGGGAAATATATCACTGCTGATAGCTTTTGGCGTGCTCAAGTTGAACAGGTAGATATTACCCCACAAGGAACCTTTGAGTTGGTGCCTACAATTGGAGACCAAATCATAGTTTTTGGTGATGCAGAGGAGATGGAAAATAAGTTTAATGCACTATTTACATTTTATAAAAAAGCATGGTTGCAAAACGGTATAAATGCATACGAGAAATTAGATGTCAGATTTAAAAATCAGGTGGTTGCTTTAAAGAAAGGAACAGCAGTAGTTGTAGCAGATACAGCAAAGGGGTTAGCTCAGATTAATGCTTTGATGAAAGGTAATGTAGTGTTAACGGCAGATGAGAAAAATCCTGCTATAAGTGTTCAAAAAGATTCAGTTTTAGGATTGAAAAGTACAAATAAGGCAGTTTTGAAAAATAATTTAATAATTAATGGTGATTTGAATAATAAAAAGAAGAATATTTCGTTATATATAGTGAGAAAGTTGAAGCAACCTGTAGCGAAGGAAAAAGCTCGACCGGAGAAAAAGAAAGATTAACCGCTTTTTGAGAGTTTTCGTTCTTGTTTGAAGATGGGAATATTGAATAATGAAATATTATACTGATATGAATAACATTGAGTCACCGATTATTGTAGGGTTAGATATTGGAACTACCAAAATTGCAGTTATTGCTGGTCGTAAAAATGAATTTGGCAAACTTGAGATACTAGGGTTTGGTCGATCAGACAGTAGTGGAGTTCAGCATGGGCAAGTTCTGAATATAGATTTTGCAATGAAGGCGATACATCAGGCGTTAAAAAACTGTGTAACAAGCAATCCTGAATTGGAGATCAATGAAGTTTATGTTGGCATTGCAGGTCATCATATCAAGAGTATACAAACTCGTGGCGATTTGGTAAGGCAGGACTCTGAAATCGAAATTCAACTTTCTGAGATTGAACAGTTGATTAACAATCAAAAGAAGTCTTTCATTCCTCCGGGAGATGAAATTATCGAAGTGATACCTCAGGATTATCAAATTGATAATTTTAAGAATATAAAAGATCCTATTGGTTATAATGGGGTAAAAGTGGGTGCAAACTTCCACATTATCACAGGAGATAGGAATGCGATTAAGAATATTAAGCGTGCTATTGATAGAAGTTCTTTAATTACAAAAGATTTAGTACTACAACCTTTAGCTAGTGCAAGCGCTGTTATGTCGGATGTAGACATGGATGCAGGTGTTGTGATATTAGACATTGGTGGTGGTACAAGTGATTTGGCTATTTTTCATGAAGGCATCTTAAGGCATACTGCTGTGATTCCTTTTGGAGGAGAAAATATCACTAATGATATTAGAATGGGATTGGGCGTATTGAAGGGACAAGCCGAAGCATTAAAAGTTCAATTTGGTAGTGCATTAGCTAATGAGGCAAATGCAAATGCTTTCATTACAATTCCTGGACTAAGGGGAATGCCTGCAAAACAAATAAGCATGAAGAATCTCGCTGAGATTATTCAAGCAAGAATGGAAGAGATTTTAGACCTAGTATGCATCGAATTAAGAAAAGTTGGTTTGGATGCAAGGTCATTATATGGAGGTTTAATTATTACAGGAGGTGGTTCACAATTGAAACATTTAATTCAATTGACAGAGTACAGAACTGGATTAAACGCACGCATTGGATTACCAAATGAACATTTGGCACCCAATTATATTGAGGAATTGAAGTTGCCGATGTATTCGACATGTATTGGACTGATTTTAAAGGGTTTTAATGATTATGAGACGCAAATTAGAAAGTTCCAAGATACAACAGGAAGACTTGAGGTGCCTAAGGGAAATAAACCTCCTAAAGCACCCGAAGCACCACCTGTTGTTGAAACGATTACACCTGTTGTTGAGCAACCTGTTCCAGTGAAGGAAACGCCTATTGATAGGTCTAAATTCTGGGATAAATTTAAAAACAGGTTAATTGACATATTCGCTGATGAAGAAGATAAAAAAATATAATTTAAAATAATTGGTGGCTGTAAAATGAAAACAACAGTTGTCAGGTAGTTGAAAACAAAGATTTAATAACAATTATAATCCCCCCGTACGATGATTCATTTTGATTTGCCTAAGCAAAAATCCTCAATCATAAAAGTGATTGGTGTAGGAGGTGGCGGCAGTAATGCTGTAAATTTCATGTTCAGTCAAACTGTAGAAGGTGTTGATTTTATCGTTTGCAATACCGATGCTAAGGCATTGGAACAAAGCAGAGTTCCCAATAAGATTCAACTAGGTCCTTATTTGACACAAGGGCTTGGTGCAGGCGCTAATCCTGAAGTAGGAAAAAAAGCTACTGAAGAGAGTCTTGAAGAAATAAAGAAAATTTTAGAGGTAAATACTAAGATGGCATTTATTACTGTAGGAATGGGAGGTGGTACCGGAACAGGTGGTGCTCCAATCATTGCTCAAGTATGTAAATCTCTTGGGATTCTTACTGTCGGCATTGTTACCACTCCATTTAGCTTCGAGGGACCTCGTCGTTTGGCAATGGCTGAAGAGGGTATCAATGAATTGAAACCTCATGTGGATACATTATTAGTTATTAGTAATGATAAATTACGTATGCAATATGGTAACCTCAAGATGAGAGAAGCATTTGGCAAGGCTGATAATGTATTGGCTACAGCTGCTAAATGTATCACTGATGTTATTAATAGTCGTGGACATATCATCGTTGATTTTGCAGACGTTTGTACTGTAATGAAAAATGGTGGCGTTGCTATTCTAGGAAAAGCTGAAGCTGAAGGTGAAAATCGTGCTCAAGTGGCAATTGAAGAAGCATTGTCTTCTCCATTGTTGAATGATAATGATATTACAGGTGCTAAATGGATTCTTATCAATATCAATTGTGCTGAAGGAGATGATGAGTGTACAATGGATGAAATTGAAACCATTAACAATCATTTACGTATGCAGGCAGGTCCTGATACTGATGTAATTGTTGGTATGGGTTACGACAGCTCTTTAGGAAAGAAAGTGGGTATTACTTTAATTGCAACTGGATTCGATTCAAAAGATCCATTTGCAAAACCTGTTGAAGAAGTGATTCCTGAAGCTAAGCCCGAAAGAATTGAGTTGACTTTGGATTTACTAGGAAATAATGCAATTGCTCCTGCTGTTGCTACCGCACCTCCTGCTCCTGTGGTTGAACTTGATCCTTTAGCGCCGACTCTTGAAGTGCCTTACACTAATTCGTTTGATAATAATACCAAGTCAACTTTTGGCGAAAACAGTACTTCTGCATTTTTATCTTCATTTGTAGATACACCTTCACCACAGATTGAAAGCAAGTTGGATAATCAGAAATTATATTTCGAATTAAGCCCAACAATTACAGAGGAAGTTGTAAAGCCTAAAGAAGAAAAAAAAATTGAACCTGTAATTGATGAGACGCTTCAATTTACTTTTACTGAAAAGCCTGCATATACGAGTGGTTTAACAACAAAACCTACGAATATTTATGCTGAGCCTAAATCATTTCAAGTAGTTGCAACTGTTGAAGAAGAATCACCTGAGAAAAGTGATTATGATTTTAACTCGTCAATTTATAATGAGGAATCAAAAAGTAATGAGGAAGAAAATGTCGTTTCAACTCCGTACTTTCAGACTGAACCTCCGGTAGTAAACAATCAGTTTGTGTCTTCTGAAGTCCCTGAAACAGATGAGGCAGAAGAGCAAAGAAAAAAATTACAGGAAAGAATTAATAAACTAAGAAATCTAAGTTACAATAGAGGTGCAGAAGCGCTAGATGAGTTTGATACGGTTCCTGCTTATATACGTAACAAAATGGAGTTGTTTGGCAATGCCTTTACTTCTGCAGAAAACTTTTACAGTAATGTTACTATTAATAAGGATGAAAATACTCAAAAGACATCTATTTCGACTTTAAACACCTTTTTAAACGGTAAAAAGCCTGATTAGTTGGTTAGATAAAGTAATATTATTTATTTGAAATAGGATTACTTTTTACTAATAAATATTGATTTATATATTGTTTATAGGCTGTTCCCAGGATTCGGGAACAGCCTATTTTCTTTTGATTATTAATCAAGTTATGCAATTGAACTATACTCCAATACAAATCAAAGAAAAACTTAAGACATCAGTTTTTCTTTGATTTGTATAACTTTAATGCGATTTTTTATTTCTTCGGTCAAAAAACATCTTAAAAACTTGTCTTGTTGTATTTGTGAATTTAGTAACGAGCCTATTGCATAAACTTGAATTAAAGTAATTTCAGTTTGTATGCTAGAGATTTTATCAAATATGCTACCACCTTATTTAAGGGATTTTTGGGTTGAATAGCTTGTTACAAATTTGCACAATCAAATAAGTGATAATTCCTTAATAATCTTAGTTATAGTAACAAAGAGTGAGTTTACCCTGAAATTTATAATCAAAGAATGAACAAATCGAAAATTAGTGTTTTACATGTTGATGACAGCATTGAAGCAGTTTACCTTATGCAAAATGCATTTGAAGAAGTTGATTTTGAGCATTCCATTTTTGTGGCTCAAAATGGGCATGAAGCATTAGACTATCTTATGAAATCTGAAAATTATAATAAAGATTCTATTCCAGACCTAATATTATTGGATATTAATATGCCAATAATGGATGGATTTGAGTTTTTGGATAATATTAAAAAAGAAGAGAAAACTAGACATATTCCTGTAATAATGTTTACAACTTCATCCTCAACTTCCGATGTTATGAAGTCATATCAAAAACATGCTAATAGCTATATTGTAAAACCAGGAAATTTAGATGAATACATGGATGTTGCCAATTCAATAAAATTATTTTGGAGCAATACGGCAAGTTTACCAAAAGGAATTATGTAAAGATTATTTTGAATTGGAAATGGGTAGGATTACATTCATTTTTTGTATTCGGTTTTGTTTTTGATTACAGTTTTGGACTGTTATTTATCCATTCTTTTACTTTGGGAAACGCAATTAAAAACCATTCAGTATAAAAATTTGGATTCTCTTTCATACTTTGTTCAATTGTTTCAATCGATTTGAATGCATAGTTTTCTACTTCTTCCTTATCGGGCTTGATTATTCCATCGTAATAGCCAATAAATACATGGTCAAATTCATGCTCGGTTAGACCATTTAAAAAGGATGCTTTATATGTGAAATCAAAAGCTTTTTCTATATTTGTTTTAAATCCCATTTCTTCCTTTAATCTTCGAAATGCAGCATTCAAAGTCTGTTCGTTTGGTTTTGGATGGCTACAACAAGCATTCGTCCATAAACCACCGCTGTGATATTTTTTCAAGGATCGCTGTTGCAAAAGCATTTCCCCTTTTTTGTTAAATATAAAAACGCTGAATGCCCTATGTAATATCCCTTTTTGATGTGCTTCAATTTTTTCCATTACCCCTAGTTCCACATCCTTTTCATCCACCAAAACAACACTTTCCATATAAATTAAAT
Source organism: Chitinophagaceae bacterium (assembly GCA_947379895.1). GTDB lineage: Bacteria > Bacteroidota > Bacteroidia > Chitinophagales > Chitinophagaceae > Parasediminibacterium. The sequence goes on from CANCPA010000056.1 coordinate 7,212, forward strand.
TAAGCAGATGAATGGATTAATCTTCATCTGTAGCAATATTAGTAAAATATGTAATTCAGAAAGACAAGTAATCTTTTAATTCAAGAGCAATATTCGAAATGCTAGCAATAGTAATAACAACTAAAATATTACAATAAATTAAATTGACTGCGAATGCCTGCTTTTGCAACTATATAGAATTTGTTGTAATCAGGAATTCTGATTCTTTCTTGTAAAATCCTTTGTGGTTGCAAACTTTTTATTTTATAAAATAGCGATAGATAATATTTGTATGCTACATAAACACCAAACCTTGCTTGTAATGGCAGTTTTATAATGGATGAATAGGCTTTATCAAAGTCATTTTGTATATCTAACTCAATATTTCGTTTGTCAGTTTCAGTGAAATTTCTAAAATCGCACCCCGGGAAATACAGTCTATCAAGACACATATAGTCGGCCTTTAAATCTCTCAAGAAATTTACTTTCTGGAAAGCAGATCCAAGGCTTCTTGCACCCGGTTTTAATTCTTCATATAGAAGTTTATCACCATTACAAAAAACATATAAGCACATTAAACCAACAACTTCAGCACTCCCATAAATGTATTCTTCATACTTTTTCGCATCATATTGTTGTTTGCCTAAATCAAGTTCCATACTATGCAAAAAGGCCTCAACTAAAGATATGTCTATACCATACTGATTAACAGTTATTTGAAAACTGTTGATAATGGGATTTAGGCTTATTTTTCTTTCAATAGCTTGATAAGTGGCCTCCTTAAATTCTTTCAATAATATTTCCTTGTCGTATTCGTGAAATGTGTCTACAATTTCATCTGCAAAACGAACAAATCCATAAATGTTAAAGATTGGTTGTCTCAGGGATTTTCCCAATAATTTGATTGACGAAAAAAAACTAGTACTGTATTTCTCCGTTGTATTTCTACTACAATCTTGGCTAACATCATGAAATAGCTGCATGTTTGTCATTGCCGTTACATTTTTTGTTTTTAAGTTGTTTTTTATCAATTTATAATTGATTTAATTCATTGAGTCAAATAGAAGAAACTCTTTTAATAAACCACTGTAATCAAATTGCAAGCACAAAAGGTTACCTGACTACTTTTTTTAATAGCCTTCAACTTTTACCCTGAAATTTCTTTTTATCAAATTACATTTTGACTCAACGTGATAACATCTACCAATAATTAAAAGATTTAATCACATTAAGCGTTGTTACAATTCCGATATGTTTTTATTACTTCCTTCGCAACCACTTCGCCGCTGATAAGGCTCGGTGGAACTCCTGGTCCCGGAACTGTTAATTGACCCGTATAAAACAGATTATGTACTTTTTTACTTTTACATGATGGCTTCAATATAGCAGTCTGTAAAAGTGTATTTGCTAAGCCATAAGCATTGCCTTTAAAAGCATTGTATTCACTAATAAAATCGCTCACAGCAAATGACTTTTTATAAATAACACAAGATTTTATAGATTGTTTTAAATGGGTCTCCATTCTTTCAATAATTATATCAAAATATTTATTTCTGAGCTTTTCGTCATCTCCTTTTAGGTCTGATGCAACAGGAATTAGCAAGAATAAATTTTCATTCCCATCCGGTGCAACTGTATTGTCGGTTACAGAAGGAGCACCCACATAAAATAAAGGATTGGTTGGCCATTGTTTATCGGTATAAATTTCATGACCATGAACTGCGAAGGAAGTGTCAAAAAATAAAGAGTGGTGAGTCAGTCCCTTTAATTTTTTATTCAGCCCAACATAATACAATAGACAGCTAGGCGCCATTGTGCGCGTTTCCCAATATTTACTGCTATAACTTTGATATTTTTTTTGAAGTAATTTTGTTTCAATAAAATGATAATCAGCGGCACCCACAACTATATCTGCTGGAATATAGGATGTGTCATTTGAGTTTACTTTCACACCTGTTGCTCTTCCGTTTTCAACAATAATTTCACTTACGTCTTGATTAAAAATAAATTTGACACCTTGGTCTACAGCTACTTTATGCATTGCATTTACTATCTCATACATACCTTTTTGAGGATACCAAGTGCCGCCTACAATATCGGCATAATTCATTAGACTGTATAAGGCAGGGGTGTTTTCGGCTAAGGCGCCTAGAAATAGTACGGGGAATTCAAGAAGTTGCCTTATTTTTTCATTCTTAAAGAGTTTTCTTATATGAGTTTGTATCGAATTGAATACATCTAATCTAAATAGTCCATTTATTAAGTCCTTATCAATAAATTCAGTAAGGGATTGACCAGGTTTGTGAACAAGTTTATTAATACCTACTTCATATTTATAGGCGGCTTCTTTTATAAATAATTCTAATTGTTTGGAACTTCCAGGTTCTAATTGTTCAAAAAGTTCTTTAAGCTGATTATAATCTGCTGGAATATTCATTTCTTCATTTTCCCAATATATACGATAAGATGGATTTAATCGTTCAAGATGATAATAGTCTGATACTTTTTTGTTGAATTGATTAAAATACCTTTCAAATACATCCGGCATCCAGTACCAACTAGGTCCCATGTCAAACGTAAATCCTTCTGCAGTAAATTTTCTCGCTCTTCCTCCAGGCAATGAATGTTTCTCCAAAATGGTAACGTCAAATCCATCTTTTGCCAAAAAACTTGCAACCGACATTCCGGCAAAGCCTGCACCAATAACGACAACTTTATTTTTATTCATTTTCTCAGTGTGGCGTATTAAAAAAGTAAAATTTTGGCATTAATATCAGCTTTATCATTGTCCAATTAAATTCATAAACTGTCTGAACAATTATACTTTTCTTCATACTTATAAAAAGAAATGTGGGGACAAGAACTTTGGCGCGATGCCGTGGTTCGTGTCCCCACGATACTTATTACAATAACCCATTTAATGAAAAAAAGTTTACTAATGTCGGTCTATCTGAGCCTTTAATAATTTTCTCGCAAAGTGAATGCGGCTTTTTATTGTACCTAATGGCTCGCCTAACATATCGGCAATCTCGTGGTATTTGTAACCATCAAAATAAAGTAGAAACGGATTCTTGAAAATCTCGGGTAGACCATAAATTGCTGCCTGTACTTCCTTCATATTCAGCACAGCAATCGCTTCATTTGCAACTGCACCCTGATTAAGATTTAGTAAATAATCATTAGGAGAGCTATCGAAAATAGTACTTTGTTTTGTCTTTCTGCGATAATTATTGATAAAAATATTACGCATAATGGTATATAACCACGCCTTAATATTAGTACCTGCATTATATTTATCTCTGTTTGCCAAAGCTCTAAATAATGTCTCTTGGAATAAATCCTTTGCCTGCTCATTATCTCTTGTTAAGGTAATAGCAAACGGTTTTAAAAAATCGGTATTATTCGAAAGCATGTAATCAAATTCAGAAGCTGTCATAATATTATGTTTAACATTTACAAAAACGAAATTAAACAAAAAAGATTTTAAATAAAGCATTAGTATGTTATTTTTCCCAAAAAAACAAAACATATATAGTTGTCATCTATAGATTTGCCTCTTGTTTACAATCAGTCTTTACCATCTCTTAAAATTTCTGTTGATTAATTGTATGTAAAGACTTCCAACCTGTTTAAGGTTAAAGAAACTGCACGATTAAAAATCCTATTGTTATTGATAATTCAATACAATTTGTTTTGAAAATTATGTTTAAATAGTGCGTTTTAGTATTAGAAAATTTAGTATTTATGAAGATTTACGAGAAACTTTTAGCGGATAATAAAGCTTGGGCAAAATCAGAAACTGATAGAGATGCAGAATACTTTACACGATTAGCACTATTACAGTCACCTGAATTTTTGTGGATTGGTTGTAGCGACAGTCGTGTACCGGCAGATAAAATTACTTGTACTCAGCCCGGTGAAATCTTTGTACATAGGAATATTGCCAATATGGTGGTACATACTGATTTGAATTTGCTGAGTGTTTTGCAATACGCAGTTGAGGTTTTAAAAGTTAAACATATCATTGTTTGTGGTCATTATGGATGTGGTGGTATTAAAGCTGCAATGACACAACACTCATTTGGCATCATCAATAAATGGCTACGTAATATAAAAGATGTATATAGGTTTCATAAAGAGGAAATAGATTGTATTGAGGGAGAAGAAGAAAGAGCAAATAGGTTAACTGAATTGAATGTTAGAGAACAGGTTTTTAATTTAGCTAAAACATCAATTATACAATCTGCTTGGAAACATCATCAACGTCCTGATTTACATGGATGGGTTTATGGGTTAGATAATGGCATCATTAATACCATTTTTGAACTTCCTGCCGGTGGGCCAATTGACCCGTTTTATACTTACGACAATCTTTAACTTAGGTATGGTTTTGATGTTAAATTATGAAAACTGTCTTAACTTATATTATCTCATAATCCAAAGTTTAAAATGTGTAAATGAGTTTCTGTTAATCCTGTAAGGTTTTAAGACCCTTGTAGTTTGTTAATTAAACAGATGAAAAAAGTAAGACATATTTACACCCTTCACAATTCATAACTCATAATTTATTTTATGCTTCTTAGGAAAATTGAAACTAATCTTGATAATTTATTGACTCTAGCTAAAGAAAAGGAAAGCGATAATAATCGTTTTATTGATTTCCTGAAGCTGAGAAACAGTAAACAGCTTGATGCCGAAGTGTTGATTTTGAACAATAATATTACAGCAAAAATTGATTGTACAATTTGTGGTAATTGTTGTAAAAGTCTGATGATTAATGTTTCTGATGATGAAGCAGATGCAATTGCTAACCATTTAAATTTGTCTCGTACTGATTTTGATGAGCAGAACCTTGAAAAAGGAGGAACTATGATGGTCATGAATGCAATCCCTTGTACTTTTTTAGACAATAATATTTGTACCGTTTATGAACATCGGTTTGCAGGGTGTAAAGAATTTCCTGCCATGCACTTGCCAGATTTTAACAAGAGATTGTTCACTACTTTTATGCATTACAGTAGGTGTCCAATTATCTATAATGTAGTAGAAGGATTGAAGGTTGTTACCGCATTTAAATAATATGTCCACGATTTTTTATTTATGAAGGTTCATTTTATTTTAAGCATTAGCCAATTAAACAGAGAATAAGCAGAATATAAATTTAGTAGTTCTGAGTTCAGTAAAAATTGCCTTCGAGGCAAAAGTATCCACTTTCTAGTTCTTCTTTGACTGAATAATAGTGGGGCAGATAAAAGGGTTTTCGCTTAAAAGTAAATTGTATTTTATTTTAAAATCAAGGTGTCAAATTGATGATTTTAAAGACTCATAAAAATATTTATACTAGAGAATGATTAAGTAGGTTGAGGTTTTGACTAAAATGAAGAATAAATAAAATATTTGATTGAGGGATTGAATTACAAACAGTATAGAATGAGGAAATAGGTTGAGGAATTGCCCAAAATGCAGAATAAAATGAATTATAAGCTTGAGGGATTGAATTATAAGCTTGAGGAAGTGCCCAAAATGGGGGAGGGGTTGCCCAAAATGCAGAAAATGTGGGCAGGATGATGGGGGAAGTGCCAAAAATTGTCGGGGAAGTGGCCAATAAATGTTTGGGATTGCTCAAAATGCAAAAATAAATACTCAAAATGGAGGAGGACTTACCCAAAATGAACGTTGGGTTGCCCAAAATAATTGAGGAATTGCCCAAAATTGAAAAAATGATGACAAATACAAAGCTTGACATTATTAAAAAATACAAAGAATTGTATTATTAATAGGTTGATTTGAAAATAAGGGTACTCTGTTGTAGTGATACTATTTAAACTTATTTGTCGATGATGTTAAAGTGAAATGTAAAAATTTTAATGAGTCAAGGTAGACCAAGGCAATGTTTTATCCTTTCAAGGCTTTTGAATATACTTCTAATACTCTCTTGCGAGCAAATTCATGATTTACTATGGGCTTAGGATAATTAAAACTGTCTAATTCGGGTATCCATTTACGTATATATTTCAAATCTTTATCGAATTTTTCTGTTTGCAAAGTTGGATTAAATACCCGAAAGTAAGGTGCTGCATCGCATCCACTACCTGCCGCCCACTGCCAACCTCCATTATTTGCAGCAAAATCGAAATCAAGTAACTTTTGAGCAAAATATAATTCTCCCCATCTCCAATCAATTAAAAGATGTTTAGTTAAAAATGAAGCAACAATCATTCTTACTCTATTGTGCATAAAGCCAGTTGCATTGAGTTCTCTCATTCCGGCATCTACAATTGGGTATCCTGTCATTCCTGTACACCACTTTTCAAAATCTGAAGGATTGTTCAGCCATTCTATTTGGTCATATTCTTTTTTAAATGAATGCCCTTTGCTTAATTTTGGATAATGCGAAAGAATGCAATGATAAAAGTCCCTCCAAATTAATTCATTTAAAAATGTCTCACTTGTTTGTATTGCTTTCCTCGCTAATTCTCTAATGCTAATGGTCCCAAAACGTAAGTGAACACCTAACCTAGAAGTGCCATTTAACGATGGGAAGTTTCGCTGTTCGGCATAATGAGAAGCAATTGATAAATTTAAATCCTTTGATGGGAAAGAACTGTCTGTTTCTTTAAATCCAATTTCGGTAATGGTTGGCAAGTCATGAGATGGCTGTCTATAAAAGTTTGAATAATATATTTCTGTAGGGTAAGCCTTTAAATAAAAGGGTGTCAATTTTGCTTTCCATTTCCTGCTATAAGGAGTAAAGACCGTATATGGTGTACCATCATCTTTAATTACTTCACTTTTTTCGAAAATAACTTGATCCTTAAAGCTGTGAAATGAGGCACCTTGTAAGGTTAGTAATTCGGCTATTTGATTGTCACGATCAATTGCATATTGTTCATAATCGTGATTTGCGAAGACTTTTTCAATTGTATGTTCTTTCAATAAGGATGTAAAGACTTCCTTTGGTGTTGAAAAATATACTTGTAGGCTACTTCCAATTGCTTTCAATTGTTGTTGTATTTCTTTAAGTGCATCAAGAATAAAAGCGACTCGTTTATCAGTTTTGTCTTCTAATCTTTCTAAGATATTTTTATCGAAAATAAAGATGGGAACTACACTTTTACCCGATTTAAGTGCATGATATAATGCTGCATTATCTGATAGACGCAGATCTCTACGAAACCAAAATATATTTATCGGTTGATTAATTGCATTCTTATTGATTTGCCCAAAATTCATTATGATTAATTTATTATTAAATACAATAGATTGGGTTAATAGTTCTTTTGTAATAAAAATTCCGGCTGTGAAAAGATATCCCGAAGTAAAACAATTACCAATATATATATATATTCTCACCTATCACTCATCGTATTGTTTATTTACACAAATCCTCAATATTCACCGTTTATCCATTGTATCGTATTCTTTTTTGGCAGAAGAATGATACATTGTGCAGGTTGTTCTAAATTGACTTTGAACTGAATAACTGTATTATTTGTATTAATCAATTAAAAATAAACACTTAGCATAATATTAAATTACATGAAGAAACTTTTATTTGTTACCCTCGCTCTTATATCTCTTCAAGCATATTCGCAAAACATATTTAATAATCCTACTTCTAATCATGGCAATCGGTTTGAACAACTTGGTTCTATACTACAATCCCCAAATGAATATCGAACTGCAAGTGGTGCGCCCGGCCCAAAGTATTGGCAGCAAAGAGCTGATTATGATATTGCATGTTCACTCGACGAAAAGAACCTGACACTCACAGGTAGTGAAGTAATTACTTATTATAATAATTCGCCCGATGAATTGACTTATCTATGGTTACAATTGGATGAAAACGAACATAATTCGCTAAAAAACGCAAATTATCAGAGTGCTTCGGGTATGCCTTCTTCATTGCCATTATCATATTTCGAACGACTTAAGGACAATGAAAAAGTTGAAAATGGATTAGGATTTAATATCACTAAATTGACAGAAGGTAAAACAGATAAGTCGTTGTCATACACGATTAATAAAACAATGATGCGTGTGGAACTCCCTGTTGTTTTAAAACCTGGCAAAACGTTTGTTTTTACTGTTAATTGGAATTATAAAATATCTGACAGACTCTCAATTGGTGGTCGTGGAGGGTATGAATACTTTCCTGAAGATGGTAATTATTTGTTTACTTTATCTCAATGGTATCCTAGATTGTGTGTTTACAGTGACTTTCAGGGATGGCAAAATCATCAGTTTACAAGCAGAGGCGAATTTGCATTGACCTTTGGGAATTTCAAAGTACAAATGACTGTTCCTTCCGATCATGTAGTGATGTCTACAGGTGAGGGACAAAATTATTCAAAAGTATTGACATCAGCACAGCTAGATAGATGGAAGAAAGCACAAACAGCTTCTGAACCCGTTGAAATAGTGACACTCGATGAAGCAAAGACAGCTGAGAAGAATCCTTCAAAGTTGACAAAGACTTGGGTTTTTAAAGCAGATAATGTTCGTGATTTTGCTTGGGGAAGCTCTCGGAAATTTGTTTGGGATGCGATGCCTGCCTATGTTGAGGGGAAAAAAGTAATGTGTATGAGTGCTTATGGAAAGGAGGCGTATGGATTATACAGTAAATATTCAACTAAGATTGTGGCACATACTATTAAATCATACTCAAAGTTTACAATTCCTTATCCATATCCAGTTGCACAAAGTATTGAGGCTAATAACGGAATGGAATATCCAATGATTTGCTTCAATTACGGACGTACTGAAAAGGACGGGACGTATACAGAAAACATTAAAAATGGTATGATTGGTGTGGTTATTCATGAAGTGGGACATAACTTTTTTCCTATGATTGTAAATAGCGATGAACGTCAATGGAGTTGGATGGATGAAGGATTGAATACATTTTGTCAATACCTTACTGAGCAATTATTAGATAACCAATTTCCTTCGAGAAGAGGACCAGCCTATCTCATAACGGATTATATGAAGATGCCTAAAGAACAACTTGAGCCAATAATGACTAATAGTGAAAATATTGTAAATTTTGGGCCTAACGCATATTCTAAGCCTTCAACTGGTTTAAATATTTTGCGTGAAACGGTGATGGGAAGAGAATTATTTGATTATGCCTTTAAAGAGTATGCAAGAAGATGGGCATTTAAACATCCTACGCCTGCTGATTTCTTCCGAACAATGGGAGATGCGAGTGCCGAAAACCTAGATTGGTTTTGGCGTGGTTGGTTTTATGGAATCGAACCCTGCGATATTTCTATAGACTCTGTAAAGCATGCTTTTTATGATGCAAATGCTAAAAATCAAACTGACGAAAGCAAGAATAAGGGGAAAATTAAACCTGCTAAGCCAATGGTATTGACTTTTGATGATATATCTAGGCTCAGAAATAGGGAAGATAAAAGAATCGTTTTTCAGGTTGATGCCGATACTAGCTTGAGAGACTTTTATTGGAGATATGATCGTGGAATTGAGAAATATGACAGCACGATTGATGCAAGTCTTCCTGAATCTGAAAAGGCTCAAACGCAATTGCCACTTTCAGAAGAAGAAAAAAAGAAATATTCAGATATACATTTGTATGAGGTTTCTTTTACTAATAAAGGAGGGCTAGTGATGCCAATAATCGTACAGTTTAAATTTGAAGATGGTACCACACAAACCGAAAGAATTCCAGCACAGGTATGGCGTTTAAATGAAAAGAATGTAACTAAGTTGTTTATTACATCAAAGAAAGCAGTGGGTATTCAGTTAGATCCGATGAAGGAAACTGCCGATATTGATGAGAGAAATAATGTTTGGGGTAATATACCTGCTGAACCAAGTAAGTTTTCTTTATATAAAACAAAGGCAAGCGGTCGGAATTCGTCGCCTTCAACAAAGAATCCGATGCAAATATCTCATAATTGATTTGTCATTATGGATAAGTTACTATTATACAATGAGGTCTTGGCAATTTAAAGAGAAGCAGGTCATTAAGTTGCTTCTTATAGTGATACATTTTGGGGATGTAGTTATTAATTTAAACGCAGAATAATAACAATATGATTTACATTTTTATAATTGTAAAACTAATTTCCCTAATCTTGCTTATCAAAAACTGATTAGTTCAAATTTTATGAGCAAAATTAAATGCACTTTTTTCCGCCTAGGACTTCACCTTTCTTTATTGCTTGCCATCTATTTTTTATGTAGGGTGTTGTTTGTTGCTATCAATAAAGTGGAATTTAATTTTCCTACCTTATTAACGTTACCTATTTTATTGTTTGAGGGAATAAGGTTCGATTTGGCAGCGATATTTATGGTAAATGCACTTTTTATACTTTTAAATATAGTTCCTGCTCCTTTTGTATCCAATAAAAAATATCAAAAGTGGCTTTTATATCTTTTCTTAATTACGAATAGTATTTTTATACTGTTAAACATTGTTGATATTGTATACTTTCCTTATATCCACAAACGGATGCAAAGTGATATAATCTTGTTTTTAAACGGGAAGAAGGGTACTGATTTTTATCATTTGCTACCTTCTTTTTTAAAGCAGTTTTGGTATTTAATTATCGTATATATAGTAATCGTTTATCTATTAATTAGGGGGACAAAATCTATTCAAAAGTATCCGATATCAAATCTCACTACTCTAAAGGATTATATATTATCGGTCGTATTTTTTATTCTAGGGGCAGGTGTGTCAATTATTGCAATTCGGGGAGGGTTGCAGAAATATCCATTAGATGTGATACACGCATCTGATATGACTGACGTACAAAATATTCCTGTACTTTTAAATAGTCCCTTCACGTTGATAAAAACTATCGGTAAAAAAGAACTTCCTGAAATTAATTACTATAGTGAGTCAGAGATGAAAGACTTAAATGAAGGCATTCACTTACCTAGCAAAACGTTAGGAATTAAGAAAATGAATGTAGTTGTAATTATACTAGAGAGTCTTTCCAAAAAGTATATTGGATATTTTAATGGAGCAGCAAAGACTCCCTTTTTAGATTCTCTTTTTTCAGAGAGTCTTGTCTTTCCAAATGGTTTTGCTAATGCAAAGGAATCCATTCAAGGGATACCTGCTGTTGTGGCTTCTATTCCTGCTTTAGGCGATGAGCCCTTTATTTTCTCTGATTATTCTTCAAATAAGATTACAACAATCCCCTCACTTTTAAAAAGTGAGGGTTATTATTCTGCGTTCTTCCATGGGGGTAGTAATGGAACGATGGGATTTAATTCGTTTAGTAAATTAGCTAATTATGATGATTATTTTGGTCGCAATGAATACAATAATGAACAAGATTTTGATGGTGATTGGGGTATTTGGGATGAGCCTTTCTTACAATTTGTTTCTCAAAAGCTTACAACTGCGAAAGAACCATTTTTTTCCTCTGTCTTTACCCTGAATACACATCAACCGTTTACAATTCCAGATAAATATAAATTGCGGTTTAAGCAATCCGGGCATCCTCAATTGTCCTGCATTGCTTATGCAGACTTAGCACTTTCTAAGTTTTTTGAATCTGCAAAGAAGACTTCTTGGTACAAAAATACTTTGTTTGTTATTACTGCCGATCATACAAGTCCTGTGTTAGATCAGAAGAAAAGTTCTACAATGGATCATTACCGGATTCCTATAGCGTTTTTTAAACCAGATAACTCTTTAAAAGGAATTGACCATTCTGTTGCTAGTCAAGTGGACATTTTGCCTTCAATCATGCATTTAATTAACTTTCCGCATCGTTATTATTCACTTGGAAATGATCTTTTTGATTCTGATTCAAAAAAGTATTCCATAAATTATAATGGTGGCGTTTATCAATACATAGATTCATCTTATTGTTATCAATTTAATGGCCAAAGTTCAATTGCACTATATAATTGGAAAAAGGACAGTATGCTTACAAAAAATCTTATCAATGAGCAGAAATCAATGAACTTGGTCCAGTATTATGATGTCAAACTTAAAAAAATGATCCAATTGTATAATCATTCTATGGTCAATAATAAAATGTTTGTAAGCGAATAAAAGACTAGTCAATAAGTGCTTTTTGTAATCTTTGATAAAACAAAAACTCCGAACCCAAATATTTTTTATAACAAAATATATTTGGGTTCGGAGTTATAAATGTAAAGTAATAGAGTTTGAAATTTATAACTTCAAATTAATGAAGTCGTAAAAAGTAAACTTGCAACTATCCATATCGAAGTTCAGTATCACTAATCCAACAGAACTGAACCTGTCATTTCTTTTGGAATAGGTAAACCTAAAACAGAAAGAATTGAAGGAGCAATATCTCCCAACTTTCCTGCATTTAAATGACCGTGCCATTCCTTATCTAAAACAAATAGCGGAACCAAGTTCAATGAATGTTGTGTATTTGGACTTCCATCTTCATTAACCATATAATCTGCATTGCCATGATCCGCTGTTAGGAAAATCGTATATCCATGTTCTAAAGCTGCAGTAGCCACTCTCTCCACACATTTATCTACTGTTTCTACAGCTTTTACAACCGCACTAAAAACGCCTGTATGACCAACCATGTCAGCATTTGCAAAATTCAAACATATAAAGTCTGCGTATTCCTTTTCAATCTCAGGAATCAACTTATCGGCTAATTCGTTGGCACTCATCTCAGGTTGCAAATCATAGGTAGCCACTTTAGGGCTAGCTGCCATAATTCTTGTTTCTCCCTCAAATACATTTTCTCTTCCTCCACTAAAGAAGAAAGTAACATGTGGATATTTTTCTGTTTCAGCTATGCGAATCTGTTTTTTACCATGTGCAGCCAAAACTTCTCCTAAAGTGTTATTTAGATTGTCATTTTGGAACATGACATTTACCTTTTTGAATGTTTTATCGTACTCAGTAATTGTTGTGTAATTCAAATCAAGTTTAAACATATTCAAATCTGTGTGATCTTCTTGCGTTAAAACGTTTGTAATTTCACGACAACGGTCTGTTCGGAAATTGAAACATAAGGCAACATCTCCTGACTTGATTTTTCCTTTACCATTCAACTTTGAATTGATAATTGGCTTAATAAATTCATCGGTAACACCCGCAGTATATGACGCTTCTATTGCACCAATTACATCATTTGTTTCTTCACCAACTCCATTTACCAATGCATCATAAGCCAATTTTACACGCTCCCATCTTTTATCTCTATCCATTGCATAGTAACGACCGGTTACAGAAGCTATTGTACCTACTGAATTCTGTAAATGTTCTTGCAAACCTTTAACAAAGCCTAAGCCACTTTTAGGATCACAATCTCTACCATCGGTAAATGCATGAACATATACTTCTGTTAATCCGTGTGCTTTACAGACATCAATGATTGCCTTAACGTGTGATGTATGGGAATGAACACCACCATCACTAACCAAACCTAATAAATGAAAAGGCTTTGAATTTGCTTTTGCATAGGCTATTGCTTCTAATAGAACAGGATTCTCGGCTAACTCTCCTGTGCGGATAGCTACATTTATTCGCTGTAACTCTTGATATACGATTCTTCCAGCACCAAGATTTAGGTGCCCTACTTCACTGTTACCCATTTGACCATCAGGTAATCCAACTGCCTCACCGCAGGTAACTAATGTACTATTGGGGTATTTTTTATATAATGACGTAACGAATGGAACGTTCGCATTTTGGATGGCATCAGCAGTTTTGCTTTGACCAAGTCCCCAACCATCCATGATTATTAATATTGCTTTCTTACTCATGGCGGTAAAATTAAACAATTTTGTAGTTTAATGGTGATTTCATTGCGTTAAAATCAGCAATAGCTTGAGCAAATAGGTTAGTGATTAATTAAAAGAACTAATTATCTGGTTTCTATTAGGGTTTAGCTCTCTAGGGGCAAACATTAATTTAATATTAAGGTTGTATTTTTGAGGCCATTAATTACTGTCTCAATTAAATTGCCAAACCATAATTCCATCAAAGGCTCATTGTGTTAACTATATTTTTTGATAGAATAATTATAAATAAGGGGGATTAGGCTATTATTTTCTTAAAGTGAATTGGTTTGTGATAAACAAATGGCTTCAAACAATCAATACTCTTCAATTCCATCATTTAAATTACTAATTATAGGTTGGCATGTTTTTAGCTAAAATTAATCTATATACTTACAGAATGAAAAAATTATTACTTTTTATAACATTAAGCCTTTTTTTGGTCTCTTTTACTCGGTTTGACAATTCTGCTGCTATTGTAAATGCACTTAAAGCGGGAAATGCAGAGGAGCTTAGTAAATATTTGGATAATTATATTGACTTGAAGCTTCCAGAAAAAGAAGAAATTAAGAACATTGGCAAGAATCAGGCGGGGATTGCCTTACAAAGCTTCTTTAAACAAAATGGGATTAATGGCTTTGAACTCAGTAGCCAAAGGGATATGAACGGCACCATGTACATTGCAGGAAAGCTGCAAAATTCGGTTAAAGGTTATAATATAACCATGCTTTTAAAGACTAGAGATGGTTCCCAACAAATTATTACACTACGAATTAACTAATCCAAGAAAGTGATGAACTATGAGTGATAAGTGATGAGTCTTAAAATTAAGTACTCATTACTTATCACTTTTAATTTTTAATAAACAACTTATTCAACATATTCTATTCCTTCTTTTCCTCTACAACCACCACCTTCATCCCCTCACTATGACTAGTAAACTCGGGTGCATACATACATTGAATATTCGCTGTGCCCATGCTAAATGTTCCGGTATGTGTGATGAATACATGATACTCGAATACATAAGTTCCCTTTTGCAGATAGCTGATAAAGAAATTGGTGCTCGCATCTTTAGTGGCTTCGTAATACCCCAATCCATCCTGCCATTTATAGCGGCTCAACACATTTTCAGGTTCCATCGTAGCGGCACGACAATCTTTTAGGTGCAGATATTCCATATCCCTGTCACTACGCAATTCTAATCTTATGACCACCTTATCACCTACTTTCAATTCGTCATTATCATTTACAGGTGTCAGGACTTTTCCCTTGTCTGTATTTTTTTCAATAAATAACTTTTTCTTTATAGATAATGGTGTGGCTGCAGGCGTAATCTTATCCATATCTTCAAAATACTGCCAATACACCGCCCCATAAATAATGCCTCTATCAGGTTTGGCAACGGGCTGATGATTCAAATCATAAGTTTTTGTAGTCACCGTAATATTTCCCATTGAGGCTTTTACCTTTTCGCCATCTATACGTTCCTTAAAATAGCCCGTTCCTGCTGCACCCTTTTCTGTTGCAGAATTATATTGAATACTTCCCAAGCTAATATTCATCGTCTTATTCTTATCCAACAAATCATCTTCTCCCATCAATAATGCATAACAGGCATCGGCAGACGCAACAGTTGTTTTCCAATTATTAGTCTGTTTGTTTAGGATGAGCCAGGTCTTCATGTCACTGATATCCTGACTAATTGTTGTATTCTTTTTATAACCCAATAGTTCATTATAAAATGCAATCATCGCACTCTCAAACTCTACAGGATTCTGATACCAAAAACAGGTAGCCGTTTCTTTCCAATACATGCCTAAATTATTATGGATGGCATTCTCGGAGATTGATGGAAGGATGTTTTTTAGACTAAAGTCAGCCTCACCATTTCTACCAAAAGTTATTCCTAACAATGCCTGATTGTACAAATTTTGTTTCACCCAATAATTCTTCCCTTGATTGTAGTAGTAATTATAAGCCACCTTCTCACTCGGTAAATTATCTTTCCAAAAGCTACGCATAAAGAGGTATTGAATTTGCGTATGCCCAACGTGCATTTTCTCCATCTCTATATTATGTGACAGTAACCACTGATAATCATCTCCTATTTTAGTATCCAAGAAACTCAATGCCTTGTTGATAAGGTCTGTTAGTTTATCTGAAAGTTCAGGTGTCAATGCCCCTGCCTTCTTCAATTTCCCCATACCCGTCAGGATGTAATTGGTAATATATCTATCCTCATACCCGCCCTTAAACCAAGCAAAACCCCCATTATCCGATTGCATTCCCTTTAGCTTTTCAATAGCAGAAGTGGTACTATTCGCCATCTTTACTACATCAAACAATAGGGCAATATTATGTTGTTGTTTGGTTTCGTTTTGTGCATCTAATACCCATGGTGTTTCTTCTAATAGTATTTGTTTCAACTCCTGATTCTTATATAAATTACTTTTCAGGGAAGATGAATCTTTCATCCATTCGGCAAATACTTCCTTAATCAGTGGATGCTTTGCCACAATGAATGCCGCTAATGCATTCGCATAAAAACGATTGAATGTCTGTTCCGCACATTCATAAGGATATTCCATCAGATAGGGCAATCCTTGAACGGCATACCAAACAGGATTAGGGGTGCACTCCACTGTAACCGATTCATTACTCAATGTCTGACTACCATTATTACCTGATAAAAGCTTTTCAAAAGTTAAATGCACTGTGGTATCGCCCTTCACAAGGATGGGCATACTCTCTGTTACTAATTGTCGGTTTGTAACCACAGGAATCATCTTTTCTTCCCCATCACTATAGTTGCCTGCCCTTGCTACTACCTTCCACAATAGGGGTTTGTTATAGTTAAATGGAATATTTATGGGAAACTTAATAGCAGTACTTTGCCCTGCCGCCACTGTAAAGAATTGTGTAGGAAATACATTTTGAAACAATCCATCAACGGGTTTTTCAGTAAGGGCATCTATCAATTCAAGATTCACTTGCCCTGTTAATTCTGTGGAGCTAAGGTTACTAATCTTAGTACTGAAATCCATCTTATCCCCTTCACGCATAAATCGTGGTGCATTGCTTTGAACCATCAATGTTTTTTGACTGATGATGCTAGCACTCTGTGAACCAAATTGTAAGTCTTTAGTATGTGCAAAACTTAACCATTTCCATTCTGTCAATGCATCGGGCATCGTGAAACTAAATGT
>CANCPA010000057.1 GCA_947379895.1 Chitinophagaceae bacterium
AGATGTACAGAACCAATAGTGGCTGTAAAACAAGTTTATGAGGCACTGAAATACAAACAAAAACCCTACTGCCAGAAAAAATTTGTAGTCCCCCTAAACAAAATCAAAAATCATCAAAACGTTGATAATAAAGGATTCCATTCCGGATAACTGCAATGTGGGTTAAGTCATACCTATTTTCGTTCGTAACTAACGTAACCTCGAAAATGAAGGTAAATGGGCTTTGAATGGTTTTTAATAACAATAAACCAAGCAAGAAATTATTTTTATGATAGTAACGGATGAAAATCCAGATTATTTGATTATCAAATTTATTTAGTTGATACTTGAGTAGAATTCAATTGAGTGATCTGAATTAAATCCAATAAAAAAAGCAGGCTGTCCTTAATGAACAACCTGCTTTTTTGTAAAAGTGAAATAGTTATCAAACTATTTCACATCCTTTAAATTCCTGAGAATAAGTTCAGCAGTTGTATTAAAGTTTGTTCCATATCCTGTAAAAGTCTTAGCAGTAGTAGGCAAAGCAGTCTGACTAAAACTTGCTGCAGTTGCAGTGTACATGATTGTTGATCCACTAGCATCTGTCAAAGCTATATTACCCTGATAAACACCTGCAGGAACTGTAGCATTTAAAATAGTAACAAGAGTTCCCTCTGTTTTATTACTTACTAAAGGAACCGCCATTTGAGTTTTAAATTCAGCGGCAGTTAGAATTTTTGGTGTAACGACTTTTCCTGATGCTATTACTGTTGCAGATGAAATGGCACCTGAACTTAAACTAATTTCTGCCGCTCCTTTATAAGCCAATAATTTACCTCCCGACACATCAAAAGTAACAGAATCTCCCACATTTAAAAATATTGCTACAGGACCAAAATATAAATCAATACCACCTGTACCATCTTGTAAAATCAAATTTCCATTTGCGGTATTGCCATTAGATGCATCTGATATTACAACACCTGTTATCAATGTATTCGGCAAAATAACTCCACTAGTAGAGCCATCGTATAAAGCACGAAGTGCTGCAATTGAAGTAATATTTGTAGGCGGTTCTCCAGTTGTTCCATCACAACGTAATCCCGTAAATTTAACATCTGCAGTATCCCTAATTACTAATTCTGGAGTAGAGCGATAGGGTATGTAAATGGCAGATATTGAACCCTTTCCTCTTGGAGTTCTAACTCCTGCAAAGGTTGCGTAACCACTAGTATAAACAACAGTTTTGGTAGAAGTACCAGGACAATCAACAATATTTCTGCTAACAGAACTTTTACCAGCAGTGGTATCAGAATACAAAAGTCCTTTATCAGAGTTACTAAATTGTACTTCATTTAATTTAACAACTGTACTTTGCAAGCTATCATTATTAAGTGTTCCGGCACCTGCAGCAGAAGCGGTACTGTTAAGTTGTGCCAAAGTAACTTCACGAACATTTATTTTATTGCCAAAACTTCCTTTTACAATATAGGAATCAAATAATGGACTAGGAATGCCAGCTAAAGTTGGATTGTAAGGAACAGAATTATCAATTACGCCCAATTGAACAGTTGCATTATAATCACTTATATACAAACCTTTACATTTGATGTAAATAAGTCTTCCTGCAGGATAATCAATATACAGACTATTACCATCCATTTTAATAGCAATTCCCCAATTAAGAGAATCTTGAATATACAGTGCTTTATAAATATTACCTGTACGGTCATCTCCAACTACAACAGCTTTGATAACTACATCATCAGTAATTTGTTCAAAACCACCACTTCTATGTTTTGCTCTTAAAGCCTTGACACTAATTAACCTTTTCTCCAATGTTGTATCGGTAATATTTCCAGTTGTAGAAGCAGGTGGTTCATCAAATTTTTTATTACAAGAAATAATTATTGTGCTTAAAAAAAGCAACATTAATATTGAACCATAGCAAAATAAATTATTCTTCTTCATGTTATTTATTTAAATTTTTAGTGTTTTTTATTATTAGAATCGTAATGTGATATTTAATGAATAATTTAAACCGTAAGCATAAAAGTATTTAGGAGGAAATTTGTTTGTATTCAAATTCGCCAAATCAAATCGAAGTTGTTCTCCGCCGCCTGTTACAATATTCTTATTATTGGTAAGATTATCAATTGTTGCATTAATTAATAGGAAAGATGTCCTGTTTAGGAAATGACTTGGCATTTTCCATGAATATCCTGCATTCAAATCAAGGGTAAATTGTCCAGGCAAACGTTGTTGAGCTAGAATATCATTCCAGGTTTTTGAATAAGGCACTGCATCAGAAACAGCTAAAACAGTTCTTCTAAGTGGATTAAAATTTGCCCACATTTGATCAAAATAATTACTTGTTAATTGTACATACCAATATTTTGGAGAACGATACTGCAACCCTAAACTATAAGCTTCCTGAGGAGTATTTGGTATTCTATAATTTTGTGTATATATAATATCTTTCGAAAGTACACCTGCTGTATTATCACTTACAACTGTTGCATTCTGACGACTATCAAAGTAATATCTACCAATTGAAGCAGCTCCATGCATTATTAAATGTGGTAGAAGGTTTGCATCAAATCCAATTTCGGCACCATAATGTACTTTAGCGATGTTAGACATGGCATAATTGGTGAACGTGTAAAAGTCATCATTAAAGAAATTAATAATATTCAACTGATCTGCAAAGCGTGTATAATATCCTCTCACACGCAATTTAACAATTGGATAATTCATTACAAAGCCACCTTCAAAACTTGTAATGTTCTCGTTAGTTAGATTTTCTTGAACTTGATCTCTAGTTCTTGGAGAAATAAATACATTCCTAAAATCAGGTGCTTTTGTTTGGTACCCACCATTTAAATAAATGTAATTATTCCAATTAAATTTATAGGTGATTCCACCTTTTAAACCAAAGTTATCAAAACTATATACAGCCGATTTCCCTAATGAATTATCGGGGTATAAACCAGTCTTGGCATTACCATTTCTCCAAAATTGAGTATTAGAAAGTTGACCAGCAACGAATAATTCAAAGTCTTTTATTTTAAAGATTCCATTAGACCATGCTTCGACTTTGTTTATATGAATATCGTAATCGTAACTATACTGATCACCAACTTTTACTACTTTATTGGGTTCTAACAAATTGGGCTGTGCCACAGAAGGGTTAGTTGGAAAACTTTGTATTGCAAACTGAGAAAGATCAACAAAATACTGACCTCCTAGAAGGTCATTAATTCTTTTGTAATTCCTGTCATTTTGTGACTGAAAGTTAAATCCTGCAGCAAAATCAATTTTATTACTAAACCTCTTATTAAAAGTAGAAGTAAAGTTTAGTTTGTGCATATTCGTTACATATTCTCCTAATACATAATTAGATCTCTTTCCAGTAACAGTTTGACCTGTAACTCCATTGACAGTGGCATTTGAAATAGTATCTTGATGTGAACGATTTACATCATAAATACGTTGCCAATTTATTTGGCGACGATTAACATCAGACAATATTTGTTGACGCATTGCTGATGCAGCACCCGGATTATCAGCATAATAGCTAGGCAAATATTTATAATAATCCGGTGCAGGATTTGCCGCGTTATACCAATCCAAAGTAGAAGAACTACGATCGCCAAAACTTAAAGAAGCTGCGTTCACTAATGATGTAGTATTATTAAACTTAGTTTCATCTGTTAAGATGATATATGGTTGATTAGTTTTTAAAACATTAGCATTCCTCTTTTTACCACTTTGATAACCCCAACCAGGATTATAATAATGGCCCCCACCTAAAGAATCTATTTCAGCTACTGCGCTACGTTGACCACCTGTTTCGGTAGGAGCACCAAAGATTACCAAAGAAAGCGTTCTTCTCTGACTTAATTTCTTGTCGACACCAATAAAATAACTCCACCCATTGTAATAAGTGCCTTCTACGTAACCTTCGTCGGACCAACGACGACTTCCACTAAATGAGAAAGCCCATCCATTCTTATTAAATCCAGTATTGTGAGTAGCGGAAAAGCGATGAGTGAACGTTCTATTAGAAAATGCCATTCCAACCTGAGTTTGCTTCCTCTGTCTCCCTGCACGTGTATCAATCTGTGTGCTACTTCCAATTTCACCGTAGCTAAATGTGTTTGGACGCAAGCCATACACCATGTCCCGGTAGTGCATCAAATCATTAAGTCCTCCCCAAAGTCCAAAAGGAGTAAAGCCATTATCAAGGTTTTCCATTGAAACCCCATTTATATAAGTAGATTGGTTACTACCATCATATCCTCTTGTTCTAAAACGCGCTGCACTAAAATTAAAAGAAGCTGCTGAAATAAAGGGATCTCTGCTTGAAGTGAGTGCAGAAGATACACTTTGACCTCCAGCCCCTCCCACTTCATTATCATCAATGGCAATAACAGGAATATTATCTAGAAGACTAGTTTTCAATTCATTTTGCATGTTTGTACTATCAGTGACTGTTGATAGTGAATCAACGTTTTTTAGTAAACTCTTTTTTACTTCTTGTGAGTGAGCCAAATTAAAACTGACTCCAAACAACAGAAGTAAACAAATAGATTTCCTCATTACTTTTCAAATTAATTCAAGCGAATGTAAAGAAGATTATTTAAAAGCACACATTTTTTAAAAGATAATCTTTTGCAGCATTTAATAAAAACACAATTGTTGTTCACATAGGCTACTTTTACTTGAAATTAACAAAATGAAAAGTTTAATCATTTTTGCACTTTTACCAATATTCGCTTTTGCACAACATAAAGAAGCATTTAAAGTAGCAATAGTTGCTTTTTATAACTGTGAAAACTTTTATGATACAGTCCACAATCCTTTAATCTTTGATGTAGATTTTACACCAAAAGGCGATTACAAATATAATACGCCCATTTACTTGGATAAAGTACTGAAACTTGCAACTGTTATTTCAGAAATAGGAATGGACATAACAAGGGATGGAATTGCAATAATTGGGGTTGCAGAAATTGAAAATGACACAGTATTGAACGATTTGATAAACAGTCCTTTACTTAAAAGTAGAAATTTGAAATTTGTTCACTATGACTGCAAAGACTCTAGAGGAATTGATGTAGCATTAATTTATAACCCAAAATATTTCGTTGTCGAAAAAAGCAAACCTGTATATATTGCATTACCACGAAATTCGAAATATGAAAGATTTACAAGAGATATTTTGTGGGTAACGGGCAAATTAGATGGTGAAAGAATTCATTTGTTAGTAAATCATTGGCCTAGTAGATTAGGAGGAGAAAAAGAAAGCGAACCCAATCGTATTGCTGCCGCTGCCGTCTGTAAAATTCAATTAGATGAAATTCAAAAAACGGAGCCTAATGCAAAAGTCATTATCATGGGAGACTTAAATGACGAACCAACTAACAAAAGTGTCCTTAAAATATTAATAGCAAAAGAAAATATCAATGAAGTTGATAAAGGGAATTTATATAACCCATTTTCGGAGTTATACAAGAAAGGAATTGGCACACTTGCATTCAATGATTCATGGAGTCTTTTCGACCAAATAATACTTACTTATCCTTGGATTAACAAGCAACAAAGTGGTTTCTTTTTTTTCAAACAATTTATTTTCAATAAAGAATATATGTTTGAAAACAAAGGCATGTTTAAAGGATATCCAATGAGAACATGGGATGGCTTTAATTATCGTGGTGGTTATAGTGATCATTTCCCATCTTACTTGGTATTACTAAAAAGGGTATGATTTCATTAATCGATTTACTTTAAAACCATAATTTTCTCAGTATACAAATTTTCGTCATTTTTAATACTAAGAATATATAAACCAGCAGCTAGCTTATTATTTAAACCTTCACAAACAACAGAGGGGCTTTTTGATATGGTTTGGAAATAAATTTTCCCGCTTAAATCTGAGATTGTAATTGAACCTCCTTCACTTACCCCTTTAATTGTAATATTTTTACTATTACCTAAAGAAAAGGGATTAGGATAAAAACGAATTAAAGGATTTCTATTTTCGAACAATGCAGCAACTTTCGAATAATATAAGTTTCCATTTTCAATTGCTTTTATCCTGTAATAGGTTGTAGAAGTAGCCATTGCTTGTGACTCCCATTGATAATTTACAATAGAACTTATACCATTACAATTTCCAGCAACATTGCCTATAACACTAAAATCGGTTCCATTTGATGAACTTTCTATTTCGAAATTAACATTTTGACATTCAGATTGATTAACCTGCCAACTAATTGCAGTACGCTGATTATACGCTTTTACAGTACTATTAATAAATTTAATAGGAACTATTGTATCAGTTGTGGCTAACCAAATTGTAGAGTTCATAAACAGATTCCTATGATTGTCTCCTACAGCAGGATCATTTGAATAACTAACATATAAAGACCCACTATAACTACTACCACCTGTGCCATCATCACAAGGCGAACTATCTCCAATAGCGACTATTTTCCCTTTGCCATACCTAGCATAAACTAACATTGCACCATTTAATTTATTTGTCGACTCTTTTGCAAAAACAACGCCTTTTACAGTTGAATTTGCAGTTGTATCCAAGGCCATTGAAGTGCCATCAGAAAATTTCAACTTTGTAGAAGTCCCAAATAATCCTTTGGTTATAGGATTTGCTGAAGTTGTAAAATTTGTAGTAGTTTCGGAGAAATCGCCAGGATATTTATTTCCATTAGGATTTGTAGTATCAAACTTAATTCCAAACGGATTATTTACCATGCCATTATTATTAAATAAATCATTCCAAATTGCAGGGGAGTCACTCCCATCATTATTTCTGTCGGCTCCTGCGTGATCTGATATTATAAATAACCCACCTCCATTTTTCACAAAATTCAAAATGGCAATCTTCTCAGCAGACTTGAAATAAATGTTTGGTTCGGGGATGATATATACTTTATAATTACTCAAATCCTGAACATTTGTATTATCTCCATAAGTTATTTTGCCATTATAAGGCAAACTTTCAACACGATACCCTTTGTTTACACAATCAATTCCCCAACTAGACAAGGCACCTGTCCAATAAGATTCTGTGGTATTAGCTGTAATTGTGCTTTGATCAGGAGACGGTAATTGCTGTGCATTTGCCTTAGAACCTGAAGTTGTAACAGTTGAGAATTTTGTCCAATTCAAATTATTCAAATCTGCATCAATTACCCAATCTGCCGATCCTGCCGTTTCTGCTTTTGTCGCATCAAATAAAATTTTTATTTGACTAAAAGATTTATTAGAAGTAACTATAAGAAGCAATAAAAATATTATTAAATTTTTCATTATAAATCGCATTTATATATTCAAATATTTGGCGAACGAAATTAGGGATAATAGACTAATAATGTAATTTTGAATGAATTTAAACAACAATTCATTTGATTATTAGTTATGATTTAACAGTATTCAATACAAACATATAACACAGATTAAACCCAAATTATCATTCATCACTACCAAAAACATGTTATTATTCTATGAGTAATTGCCTATACAAAAAACTTCTTACCTCCCATCAAAAAGTTCACCGAGAAACTTGTCTTATTGATAATATTGAACTTGAATTTAAGTCAACTTAATATCTGTTAATTTCACTAGTTAAATTCCAAAATAACACTTGATTACAAATAAGATTAAAGAAGTGAACTAATAAAGAGAACTTATTATTTAAACATAATGAATATAAAATACTATACTTGCAAAGTATTTTAGATTTCTTCACATCAATAAAAATAATAAATAAATGAAAATAGCATTCGTATCATTTTTAACACTTGTTTTTTTGTCCATACCTTTTACAGAAACAATAGCTTGGGGAGGTAAGGGACATCGACTAGTTGCTCAAATCGCGTTTAGATACTTAGACGATACAACTCAAAAGAAGGTTAGACATTATTTAAACAAAATGACGATTGAAGATGCAGCAACATGGATGGATGATATGAGATCCGATGATTACTACAATTACATGAGAACATGGCACTACATAAACTTAAAAAAGGATAGTATTTATAAGCCTGTAAATGAAGGAAATACTATAACAGTATTAAATTCCATAATGGCAGCTATGAAACACAAGGAAAAATTAAAAGATAGCCAAATTAAAAATTATATTGTTATGGCATTTCACTTAATTGGCGATTTGCATCAACCTTTACACAATGGTTATCCAGAAGATAGAGGAGGGAATTCTGTGGAGGTAAAAGCGCCTGGTTATTCAGGTAATCTACATAGTTTTTGGGATGGTGAAATAATAGAAAACAAGAAAATAAATCTCGATAGCTGTACTAAGTTATATTCAACTTATTCGCCCGAAGAAATTGCCAAAATACAACGTATCGATCTTTTGAGTTGGATGTACGATGCTAGAAGCTATTTAACCGATGCCTACAATATCAAGGACTCAAAAATTAGTCAGGCATATATTGATCAAAATGCAATAGTTGTTGAGAAGCAATTATTTTTAGCGGGATTGAGGCTTGCTAGCTTTTTGAAAGAGATCTTTAATTAGACAAGAAACAAACATTAATTTATTTTTTTTCTATCTCTATTCCCCACACAATTAGCTTATTGAATATAAGGAGTAGAAATAATTACACAAAAAACATACTAGCTCACAATATTGTAAAATAATGAGAGCTAGTATGTTTTTTCCATTTTTATGCTATTGTGATTTATCAAAAATTCACAATGAAGCAAATTATCTGAACAAATAAAATCTACATATTACTTTCACTTAATGATTCATTAGCTGCACTTCTTTTATTTTGTTATCAAAAAGGAAATTATCGACCTCAGTAGCTAACTCCCCGACGTCGATTTGTTAGCCATTGAGGTCAATTTCTTAATGGACGACGTCGTGGAATCATAAATCGACGTCGTGGAATCAATATACGACGTCGTACAATCATAAATCGACGTCAATAATTGACAGGACGACGTCGATTTGTTAACCATTGAGGTCGTTGATTGAAGAGACGACGTCGATTTATGATTCCACGACGTCAATAATTCAATGAAATACTTCGATAAATGAGAAAAGGTATATTCCAATCATATTTCCTTTACCCACTTGTAGCAACTATGTTTACTAATTTTATAAGTAGTCTCTAGTTTTTCTACTCAATTGCAAATAAAAAAGGGAATGATTAGTTTTTTCACTAATCATTCCCTTTTTTATTTCATTTTACTCAAATACTTAATAAGTAGCTTTAAGTTCTACTCTTCTATTTTTAGATTTACCTTCTCTTGACTTATTATTTGCAACAGGCTTTTCAGAACCATAGCCCTTTGCAGTTAATCTTTTGGCATCTATTCCTTTCTTTTTCAAGTAACTAGCAATAACGTCAGCACGCTCTTGTGAAAGGTCTTTATTAACAGATTCATCACCTGTATTATCAGTATGTCCCTCTATTGAAAGGTTAGAAGTAGGATTTGCATTCAAAACAGCAATTACTTCGTCTAATGTTTTAAATACTTTTGAATTAATTTTAGAAGAACCCAAACTAAAATATACGCTCTTTGCTAATTCATTCATTGCCTTTTGAACTTCTGGACATCCCCCATTTTCTTTAGTTCCCTTAACAGTAGGACACTTATCCAAATCATCATTAATACCATCCCCGTCTGTATCAGGGATTGGACAACCATGATAACGAGCAAATCCAACTACATTAGGGCAACTATCTTGTTCATCATTAATACCATCACGATCTTTATCAGGCACAGGGCAACCGTTAAAACGAGCTAACCCTGGAACCTTTGGACAACTGTCTAGTTCATCATTTATACCATCTGCATCGGTATCAGGGATTGGACAACCATTATATTTTGCAATTCCGGCTACTGAAGGGCATTTATCTTTACTATCCGTAATACCATCTCCATCGGTATCCTTTTCAAGTACTGCAACAGGTGCTTGTGGTGTTAAAACAGGTTCTTCAACCTTTACAGGTTTAATCTTTTTAGGTAAAGGAGCTGCGTACCCTATAGAATAATTAATATTATCTACATTCTTGTGTGTTAATATATTATCATATACGGCCTGAATATGAATGAAACTTCCATTCCCAACATTTACTTCAAATCCAGCACCGTAATTAATGCTTCCAAACAAGTAATTAGCATTAAATTCAGCTAATCCAAGTCCTGCTGTTAGGTATGGATTAATTACAGCCTTATCTGTAAATAATTTCAAATTTAAATGAGCCTTCAAATCAAGAGCAAAATCCTCTTGTTTAGATAAACTATTAGGAGTTTTGCCATATTTTGTAAATGTGCCTCCAAGTAAAGCCTTAAAATCTAGATGTGAAGTGATACCTTCATAATAATTAACGTTTACTCCAAATGACATATCAGAAACTTTACCATATTGGCTTTTTGACAATACACGTCCAAAAGAATTGTTTTTTATATTTACAGGAGTAAAAAAGTCTTTAAGAAAGAATCCAAATCCTATAGAAGGGTCCCGAAAAGTCTGCTTTGATTGTGAATAGGTAACAACCATTATACAAATGGAAGTAAGAGTTAAAATTGCTTTTCTCATTATTTATGTACTTAAAAATTTATCAATATTAATAAAAAATATTCTTATTCAGCCATCAAATATATACTTACCTGATTAAAACTGACGTTCCTTTTATTTTATGGGGTGATTTATTAGCAAATTTATATTCTAAATACCAGACATAGGTATCTGTCGTAGCTAATTTTCCATAAACTGTCCCATCCCATCCTACATTTAAATTATGCGATTCAAAAACAAGATTTCCCCATCTATTATATACTTTAAATGAATAGGCTTCAATAGTTGATGTACCACCAAATGGCTTTAATGTTCTATTTTCTTGATATTTACTTTCAGGAACAAAACCTGTAGGAATATAAAAAGTATCACAACTAGCGTCTATATTATTACTCAATAAAATATTCTTTATACTGTCAACCAAACATCCTATGTTATTATAGATATAGACAGTATAATTACCTTCTCCAAGCCTAGTAGCTTCCTGAAAATCATCATACATCTGTCCATTTAGATAAAACTTATAGGGAGATTCAGGTCCATTTAAACTCACCTTTATGCTTCCTGATAATGGCAGTTGGCATGTTGGCTGTTTAATGAAAAAACTTTTATTAAAGACACTGACTCCAGCTATATATAAAGGTTTTATTACAGATACTATTCCACAGCTATTTGATACATCGTAACGGATTGTAGTATTTCCATTGCTCAATCCAGTAACATTTCCTGTAATTGCATTTATTGAAGCAACTAAAATATTTGAGCTACTCCACAAACCACCCTTTGCTGCTTCTGTAAACTGTATTGTTTCATCAATACACAAGGCAGATTGCCCAATAATTGGAAAAAGTTTGACACTGTCAATAACAAGTAACTCAAACGTTTTTATAGTCGAGCCACATTTATTAAACTTTTCGTAGCTAATTACGACTCTACCCGCATTAATGCCTGTAACAATACCTGTTAAAGAATCAATGATTGCGAAATTGGTGTTATTACTTTGCCAAATACCATTCGTTGTAATATTCGTCATTGTAATCTTTTTGCCTTGACAAACTTCATTTATACCAACAATATTATCTACAAAAGGAGGGTTAATAATTGTCATTGTAATTGGCGAACTTTTTACAACTTTATTCGCAGCACAAGCAAGACTACTTGTAAGTGTACAAGTCACAATATCTCCATTTGAGATTTTATTAGTTGTAAAATTCACAGAATCGTTTCCAACACTTACATTATTAATTCTCCACTGATAATTTGGCACACTACCACCATCAATTGAAACGGCTGTGTAGGTTACATTTGCATTAGTACAAATGGAATTCTCTGATGCAGAAATACTTATTGAAGGCTGAGGCTTTATGGTTGTATCATAAACGATTATATTACTTGTCACTTTAGGATTAACAGCACAAAACAAATTACTAGTCAAAGTACAAGCAATCTGATCCTTATTTTTAAGTGAATCGCAGGTATATCCTACAGAATCATTGCCAACATTTTTACCATTCAATGTCCACTGATAATTAGGTTTGTTACCTCCATCTGTTACAATAGCATTATAAGTAACTAATCCATTTGCACAGTTGTTTGTAGCTTTTGGGCTAATACTGATAGATGGGTTTGAAAAGGTATCTACTTTTACAATGACAGGTATTCTATCACTTTCACATTTAGTGATGGTATCCATCTGACTGACATAAAAAGTATCAGAACTTGAAGTACTTCCCACAAAAGGTGTAGGTGGTAATATTGTAGTACTACCAATTGCTTTGGAATACCATTTCAAAGTATCATTCGCGCCTGAAACTGCCTTTAACTGAGTAGCAATAGTATTCACACAATAATTAACTGGACTAACGGTGATCGGAGGATTCGGGGGCGGAGTACTTTCTGTTTCAGCAATACTAGCAGCATCATTAATTCTGATTCCAAAATTGCAAATAGGTATTGTTGATTGAGTTTTGTTTTCCATATCCACATTGTAAAGATTCCCATCTTGAGCTACTGCAAAAAGTTGATTTTTACTACAGGGAATGGTCACACTAGCAAAACCAAAAATACTACTATTATTATAATTTGTGAATTTCATGTAAATAGTGCTTAAGGAAGGATTTAGTTCATCAACCTTTACTAAGTCATTTTCTCCTGAAGCATTATTATTATTGCATACTTCAAATAACTGCCCCTGATAAAACAATAAATCACCACCAATACTAAAATTTGAAGGCAAGTATCCTAAAGTTCCAAAAGTATTGGTTGAGGGATTATAGGTTTCTATCAAATTGCTACTAGCGGCATAAACAACACCGTTTGACCCGACAGTAAGCCCGTAAATGGCACTACTTTTACTTAAGAAAGTGCCCACCTTTGTACAATTACCTACAGTTCCATTTGCATCTAAAGTATTTCTGTATAGATTGCCTTTATTGTCATTTACATACAAAATATTACCAAATAACCCAATCGACAAAGGATTACCTGCAAAGTTGGTACAAAAGTTAAGGGGCGTTTTATTGCAACCGTTTACATCCAAAGAATAAAGACTTTTATTATTATCAAGTGCAATGAAGGTACCCTTCTGTCCGAAAGAAACCAAAGCAATTGCCATAAAAGTCAATAGAAAATAGTATTTCCTCATAATGTGAAAAGTAGTCAAGTTGGGAAAATAAGAAGAAAATACTGACAAACCATTTATAATCGAAAAATAATACCAGTTTATTAGCAATTAAATAATGCTAAGTAAGAATAAATAAGAAAAGATTATACATAATAACTTAATATCGTCAGGTTAAGTAAGGCCTCTCAGGTTGATTTTTTGATAAATTCGAATATTTTTCAACAATCAGAGATACTATCAGCGTGTGGCTAAAAATAGAGGTTCGCCGTTTTTTTGGTAATCGAAGACTACTATCAAAGGGAACACATTATTGTAATAGTCATCAGATACTAGTTAATAAACCCTAAAGGGGTGATTCTTTGATTGAATCCAATAAAAAAATTTTAAACCTACAAACTAACAATTAAAAACAATGTCATCCCTTTAGGATTTGATGTATTTTTATTTGACAATGCAATAATATTAGCATCCCTTCTAGATTTTAGAACATTACTAATGCCATGCAATTTAATAGAAGCATAATTTATTTTATTTTCTGTCTAAATTCTTTACTACGAGAATGATCCTATGTCTATTTTTTATCTTTTAATGCCAAGATTTCCAACAAAAATGCTTTGTTTTAACTCTTTGAGTCAATGAGTTAAAACAAAGGAGCATTAAGTTAACTCTTTTGGTCAATGAGTTATAACAAAGGAGCTTTGAGTTAACTCTTTAGGTCAATGAGTTAAAACAAAGTAGTTTTGAGTTAACTCTTTTGGTCAATGAGTTATAACAAAGGAGCTTTGAGTTAACTCTTTAGGTCAATGAGTTAAAACAATGCTTTTCACATCGAAAATTGTAAAGTTTTGTTTGCTTTAAATGTTGATGAAGCTAAATTATAACTTATTGAACTCCTTAATAGTTTTTAAATTATTTGATTGCACTTGAATATAATAACCTCCTTTAGCAAGATGAGAGACATCTATGTTCAAAGAAGATTTCAAATGCACATCATATTCCATCAATTTTGTTCCAACAGAAGAATAAATAGACAAACGATTTGCATCTAAGGGTAATAAAACATTTAAAAGGTTTGAAACAGGATTAGGATAAACAATCAACTTACTTTTAGGCCTATTATATACATTCAATATCTTAGAAAAAGAAAAACTACCGTTTTCATCTACCTGTTTAATTCTGTAAAAATTAAATCCTTCCTGTATGTTTTCATCAACAAATTGATATTTATTTTGGGCAGTGACTGTCACATTTCCAATACTATTAAAACTAATACCATCTAATGAGCGTTCTATTTCAAAATGGTTAGCATTTATTTCATTTTCTATTCCCCAATTTAAATTTGTAACATTATTTATTGATGAAAGACTAACATTAAACGATGACCAAATAACAGGTAGAGGAGAAAGACAAGGCGCACCTCCATTAACAGAAATATCATTACAGAGAGCTTGATAAAATTGATTCGTAATTGCTGCATCGTGTATGATTATCAAATTTTCGTCATTTGATGATTGAGCAGCACCTGACCAATTAAAAGACCCTGTTGCTACCTGTGGATCAGAAGCGGGTAACAAGGCATCTACAACCATTATCTTACTATGATACAATCCTGTTCCAGTATAAACAACCATATTATTACCAAGTGGACTACTTAAAGTTGTGTAAGGGCTATACGTTTTTCCAAATGCATCTTCAATCCCCCTGACAGTTAAATTACTATTATACTTATTTAAAATAGCTGTCGCTATATTATTATCAGTAAAGGCATATACTCCAAAAGCCAAGTCATTATTTGCCGAATTTACTACCTTAGTCAAATAATAGGTACATGAGTCTTTAGGACTAAAATGGACTTGTACTAGTGTACCATTTACATTAAAATAGTGATTGGTAGATGTTACTTTATGCGTGCCAAATGCACTCTTTAAAAGATTGGGAACAGTATCCGTTCCTCCCCACATTTGATTAAATTGTTTGTAATAAGCTGTAGCAACTTGTTTACTTTGAAGGATCACTAAATTATTGTAGTCCTTATTTGTTTGCTGTACAGAAAAATTATAAGAACCTGTAATTAAATAAACATCATTCGAGTCGGGAGAATTTATATCAATTACTACAAATTTATTGTGCATCAAACCATAACTACTTGTATTTGGGCTACTTAATACCTGTATAGAAGAGTCTATCATACTCATCCCTGTATTAGACGAAGAACCATTATTAATCCATCTAATTTTGACCCCTCTTTTATAGGCCCTATTAACCGCTTTAGCAATTTGCGATACAGAATCGTTTGCGACAGAAGTGTAAGCATAAATAGCAAAATCGAGTGAATATTTAGCCCTATTGATATAGGCTGAAATGGTATCAGGAAAAGTACCTTTTAAATAGACCGCTTTGGTACCGGTTGAAAGTGAGTTGTTTACAGGATGATTAAAATAACATTTAATTTTTGAATTTTGTGCATGTAAGTATGCAATTGTGAAAATCAAAAACACTGCAGTAATGCATATTGCCCTATTAAACTTATTACTCATAAATGCTCTATTGAAAAATTGCCTTTTAATGGTTACTTGAGTGACTTTTAATTAATAATCAGGTGCAACAATATCATGATTAGCAAACGCTATTTTCTATAACAAGCGGTACATAAAAAATCACTTACGTACAATTATAACTATTTTATTTGGAATTGAGGTATAAACAATTGTTATTTTAAACATTCTTATAAATTGTTAACAATTTGACAATATTTATTACACAAATAGAATGAGAATTTTGTTAATTTGCACAAAATAAAGTTTATGAAAAAATTATTTACACTCTTATCAATCTCAGTGTTGCTTATTACAATTGTAAGCACCCAAACTATTGCACAAGGTCCTACTACAATAGAAGGAATTAAAGCCTTGTATCAAGGTACAAACATTGGTTCATTACCGACAGGAACGATTCTTTCGGGTGTTGTTATTTCCGACACAACAAACAAAAACTACACAAAGGGGGCAGCAATTGTACAAAGTGGTAATCAGGGAATTACGCTTTACACAAGAGTTAATGTTTATTCGGTAGGAGACTCCATTAATATGGATATCAGCGGCGATTCTTTGATAATATTTAATGGTTCACTAGAAGTAAAGAGAAAAACAGCAATTACAATTGCGCTCAATCCTGTTCCAGTTGCAAAAAATGTTGTTGTTACACCCGTAGTCATGACTGTACAAGAAGTTCTTAATAATATTCAAACAGCTCAATGTACACTCATAAAAATTTTAAATGCAACAGCAGGGCCAACAGATAGTTCATATGGAGGATCGAGAAGTTTAACAGACTCATCATCAGGCACTAATGCACTGACACTATACACAGCAAAGGCAACTGCGACATTTGCTAAAACAATTTTACCTAAAGGCGCACAGGATTGGGTAGGTTATCCTGTTTATTATGCAAAAGGAACGACTGTTTCAAATGAGTTTCTCATCAGAAGCCTGAGTGATGTAACTGCGCCTCTCCCTTTGAACTTTACTGGATTTACAGTATTAAATAGTGGATTGAAAGTTTTGTTATCATGGAATACTGCAAACGAAGTAAATTCTAGTAGATTTATTGTTGAAAAGAGTCTTGATGGAATTGCTTATACAGCATTAGGAACAGTATCTGCTTTTGGAAGTTCAAGCAATAGTTATTCTTTTAATGACGGTGTAAATAGGCTAGGTACTACTGCTTATTATCGTTTAAAATCATTGGATAAAGATGGCGTTTATAGGTATAGCAATGTTCAAAAGGTGCAATTTTCGGGCGCAGGAAGATTAACAGTTTATCCAAACCCTGCTTTTTCAACTACAAGACTAGTTTATAAATCACTAACAAAAGATGCTACCGCAAGAATCTATTCTAATGACGGAAAACTAATCAAACAAATAGTATTGAAATCTGGTACAACATCATCAGATATTAACGTTTCTGATTTAGCAAAAGGTATTTATAATATAGAGTTAAGTTCAGACAAATCAACTGCTAGTTTTATCAAAAACTAGTAAGTTTTTAAATAGCTGAGATTCGTATTTTTATATAAAACAAAAAGGATGGCTTGCTTTAAAGTAGACCATCCTTTTTTTTATGCTTAATACAATAACGATTTTCCAAAAAGTATTAATCCACAATAAAAAACCAAATGTTAATAATAAATTAATAAGATTTTATTATTTTAAAACAATTTTTAAATAATATTTGTTAAAATAAAAAAAATAACAATTATGACAAAAAAGTTACTATTCACTTTGATTGTGTCTATTCTGACTCTTGGAATCTGCACAATCTCTAAAGCTCAAGAAACAACATCCGACATTGTTGGGTCAATCAAAGAAAATGGTAAGGGTATTAGCGGAGCTACAGTTACTGCAATACATGAACCAACAGGCACAAAGTATGTTACTAGCACTAGAAAAGATGGCCGCTATAACATTGCAAATGCAAAAATTGGTGGTCCTTATAACATCAGTGTATCATTTGTAGGTTATAAAGCTACTGTGCAGAACAATATTTATCTTTCACTTGGACAAGAGTATAAAGCAGACTTTATTTTAACAGCAGAAGCAGCGACACTTGCAGAAGTTGTGGTAAATACCACTCGTCAGGACAAGACTTTTAACAACGCTCATACTGGTAGTCAAGAATTAATTTCTAGAGGTCAAATTGAGCAATTACCTACAATTAATCGTTCATTACAAGACTTCACTAAACTTGAACCTACAGCAAATGGACTTAACATTGGAGGTAGAAGTAGTCAGTACAATAATATAACTGTTGATGGTGCAAACTTCAATAACTCATTTGGATTATCCGGTACTTTGGGGGGACAAACTAACTCTCAACCAATTAGTCTAGATGCAATCGAACAAATACAAGTTAACGTTTCTCCATATGATGTAAGACAAGGAGGTTTTACAGGAGCAGGTATTAACAGTGTTACAAGAAGTGGTACCAATCAAGTAAAAGGTTCGGTATATACTTATTTAAAAAGTGCCGATCTACAAGGATATAACGTAGAAAATACAACTTTAGCTAAAACAAGTTTGAAATATTACACTAGAGGATTTACCATTGGAGGTTCATTTATTAAGAATAAATTATTCTATTTTTTGAGCGCAGAAGAAGTACATCAGGAAGTGCCTGCAACAAGTTTCACTGCATCAACATCCACTAATCCTGCTGTTGCAGGGAGTATTTCCCAAGCAAATGCGGATTCACTCGTTGCACTAGCTAATTTGTTGAAATCAAAAGGTTATGATCCTGGAGCTTATCAGGGCTATAACTTTTTAACAAAAAGTCAGAAGATAACTGCTAAAATTGATTGGAATATAGATGAGAAAAATAAATTTACATTAAAGTATAATTATCTCAAGTCTTACTCAGATCAATTTCCAAGTGGAAGCCGACCAAATAACGGAACTTCATTGGTTACAAGTGGTTCAGGAGGAGCAAACAATACGTCAATGCCTTTTTATTCTGCTGGATATGGTATTAACAATAATTTCAATATCCTTATCGCAGAATTAAATACAAGAATAAATCAAAACTTATCTAATAAACTTCAAGTTGGTTACACAGCCTTGAGAGATTTCAGGTCACAACATTCAACTTCGGACACTCTTCCTTTTGTTGATATACTTGATGGGAATGGCAATATTTCTACTTCTTTCGGATATGAAATGTACACCTATAATAACACTTTAAACACCGATGTATATCAATTTACTGATATTGCTACTTTGTACAAAGGAGACCATGAAATTACTTTTGGAACACAAGATTACTATCGAAAATATCAAAACGCCTTTGCTCCAGGATATCAGGGTGTTTACCAATTCAACACACTGAATGACTTCAGAAATAGCATTTTATATGGCACTGCTAATGCAAGAAACTTTTATCAACAATACTCAGCATTACCGGGCGGAGCATTTCCTTGGGCATATGCCGGTTCTACTGAATTGGGAGTCTTTGCGCAAGATAAATGGCGAGCAACCAACAACTTTACCTTAACCTATGGGCTACGATTAGACTACACAATTTACAAACAGGCATTTACAGACAACCCTTATTTTGATGCCCTAACATTTAAAAACGGTGCAAAATATAATATAGGAAAAGCACCTGGAAATGCTTTACTTATATCACCAAGAATTGGGTTTAACTGGGATGTAAAAGGCGATAGATCATTACAAATAAGAGGAGGTGGAGGTATTTTCTCTGGACCACCACCATTTGTATGGATCAGCAATCAAGCAAGTAACAACGGAATACAGTTTGGGGCAGTACAGGCAAGCAATGTAGCTTTTGGTTATAAACCAACAACCGGTGGAGCAAATACAAGCTATAGTGTAGCCCTAACAGATAAAGATTTCAAATATCCTACTGTATTGAAGATGAATGTTGCAGTTGACAAAAAATTAGGTAATGGTTGGGTTATCACTTTAGAGGCTAGTGGTTCAAAAGATATTAATGCTGTTTATTATTCAAACCTTAATTTAAATGAAACTAATGGCTATGCTCTAAATGGAGTAGATAACAGAACAAGATTTGCTATTTTTAATGGTGGCAATTCGGCTGCAGAAAATTATGCCACATATAAAAGTAATAAATATTACTACAATAAAAACAGTACAAATAGTACAAGTAGTTTTGCCAATAATACCTTGTCAGACCCTTCACTTGGAAGCGCTATCCTGATGAAAAACTCAAGTAAAGGATATGCATTTACTTATACTACTAAAATACAAAAAACTTACAAAAATCTGTTTGGAAGTGTAGCTTATACTTACAGCGAAGTGAAGAATATTGCTGAAGGTGGCAGTACTGCTTCTTCATTGTGGAGTGCTAGAGCAGTTAGTAGTCAAGATCCAAATGGAGATAATTTAGCTTATGGTTCTTTCTATCAACCTCACAGAGTAATTGCTACAGGAGCTTATAAATTTGAATATGCTAAATATTTCGCAACTTCAATAGGTGTAATATTTGAAGCTGCGCCTGCGGGAGTAACTTCATACATATATAGTGGCGATTTGAATGGTGATGGAAATACAAACGACTTAGTTTATATACCAAGAAATGCAAGTGAAATTAATCTGATTTCTGCAGGTTCATATAACGCAACAACGCATGCAGGTTCTACAACAGGTACAGCTACAGATCCAAGAACATCAGCTCAAATATGGAATCAATTGAATGCATTTATCAGTCAGGATCACTATTTGAACATCAGACGTGGAGAATATGCAAAAGCCAATGCAGTAGATCTTCCAATCTTTAAGAAAATGGATTTAAATATTACACAAGATGTGTATTTCTATACTAAAAGTGGTAAAGAAAAAGATAAACACACCTTGCGAATTTCTGTGGATATCATCAATTTTGGAAACATGCTAAACAGAAATTGGGGACTTTTCAAAACATCTTCTTTGACTAGTAATTCTTCAGGAGCACAACTCTTGACATTTGAAGGTCTAGCGGCAGATGGTAAAACACCCTTATTTTCATTTCCTTATCAAGACCCTTCAAATTTGACACCTAAAGTAAATAGCTTTGTAAATAACACAGGTATTTCTTCTCGTTGGCAAATGCAGATTGGGGTAAAGTATTTATTCAATTAAGAAAACAGCAATAATAAAAATATTCGTTTTATAAATTATAGAATTATGAGAAAAGCAATTTTGGGTATATTAACTATCCTTATTTTAAGTTTAAGTTTCAATTCATGTATAAAACATGACACATTAATTAACACTGTTTCAAAAATAGATACCATATTTTTTGTAAACACATCAATGACACATTCAAAGGATACTATCAACCTTGGCGACACCATCTTTATGACTGCAAAAGGCAAAATAGCTGATACAACAAATAGTATATCCGCTAATTTCAAAATCTTGGCTTCTAATAATCTTGTAGGTGCAGGTTATATTTCTAAACTTACTAGAGTAATTACACCTCCCTCAGGCACAACAGGGACTAGTGCATTATACAATTGGTCGTCAACTATGGCAATAATTTGTCCTTCAGTTGCAAGAAAGACAGCTGTAACAGTCTCAGCAATTTTTGAGAATTCCTTGAGTCTTAGCAGTAGGATTGGCAATCAAGTGGCAACTGATAAAACAGGGAAAGCAACTTCCGTTTATATTAAATAAATTCTAACAAATTATAATAAAAAAGAGGTAGCAAAATTTTGCTACCTCTTTTTTATTATAATAGTATCAATAACCTTCAAATTCCTAAATTATAAAACTCCAAAAAAGTTACTTTACAATTTAAGTATACAATTTAAATAACTCATGTTACGCATAATTTAAACATTTAATAAAGATTTACCACAATGAATTTTATTCTAGTTTAGATAAGAAAACATAGAAAAAAAGTTTCACTTTTTTACACTCGAGTCTATGTGAACTTAAAGTGAAACGCTTTTTACCTTAGATATTATTTTCTTTGTGCCTTATGTGCCTATGTGGTAACCATTTTTTTGTAATTTTTGAACTTGCGTAAGGTGAGTTAAATAAGATATTACTTACACTAAAAAAACATTAATTATTTTCAAAAATGAACTCCACTAGTCATCATCTTTCTTCAATGGATTTAGTTTTAAGAAAGCAGCTCTTTTGGGCGATGGTACTACCGAATCTAATCCCTTAACAGCCTTCCAAATCACTTCGGTAAAAGCCAAATCTGGAACAAGGTCTTCTTCACTAAAATCAAATTTCTCACTCTTTTGCTGCCAAACACTTAACTTTTCATTCTTTGCATTTAAATCAGTTTGTATTGGCTTTACATCAAATCCCGCAGCATTTGCTTTACTATCAAAAGAACGCCATAATGGTGTAGCTGCTGCATCATACTGACTCATTGGAGGCAACCCTAATATCAATTCGATGGTACGCAACATCGAAGATGTAGAATAGGGAGTATGATCCACAAAATGACGTTTCACAAATCCACCTGCCAAATACGCAGTTGTTCGATGTGCATCCACATGATCCGAACCATTTTGTGCATCATCTTCAATCATCAACACAACGCTTTCTTTCCAAATCCTACTCTTGCTTAAATAATCTACAAACAGACCGACAGCTAAGTCATTATCTGCTACATGTGCAAATGGTGTAGGACGTCCTAATTTCAAGCCTTCGGTATGGTCATTACCTAAATGTAAGGTATTAAGTTGTGGTACCGCATCAATTGCTATTAATGAATCAAAATCTCTTTTCCACTGACTTATTCGAGTTGTATCTCTTAACTTCATATCCCAACAGGTAAAATAAGGACAAATATGATCTTTTAGAACCGGAATATTAGGCTTGTAATGCTCGGCAAATTCTCCATAAGTCCTAAAACTAACCTTTGCATTCTTTGCATAATCCCATAAAAATCCCTTCTTATTATTAGCAATCTTACGCATTCCTTCTCCTTCGTAATCACCACCTCTACCACCATAACTCGAAACCCATGTTTTTTCGAGATAATCATTGGCATAGGCACCCATACTCCAATTATGACCATCAGCACTCACCTCTCCATCACAATAAAAATTATCAAATAATACAAATTCTCTTGCCAATGCGTGTTGATTAGGCGTAATCTTTTCGCCAAACAATACAAGATTTGTATCTCCGTTTCCTTCCTTCATATCACCTAACACCTGATCATAAGTCCTATTTTCCTTGATGATATAAAAAACATGTTTTATTGGAGAGGCATCCCCTACCCTTCTAGGAATTGGATTACCTTCAATTCCCTCAGAATTGATTTCCCTTTGTTTGGTATAGGGTGTATTTTTATAAACAGCTTGGGAATAAATACTCAATTCTTTTTCGGTTGGCATATTGATTATACTCAATGTTCCTTTGAATAAACCCGCAATATACTGTTCTGCTTTTGGCTTATTAGGATCCCCCATTTGATAGGTCACTTTCGTCTTTTTATTCAAAGGATTAGGTCCTAAGGGATTTGCCATTGAAGTAAGCCCCTTACCATTTGTAACCAATAGCTTTTTGCCGACAACTTTTACACAGGTAGGATACCATCCTACAGGAATGAACCCTTTACTACTGCTTTTTCCTGGTGTTGTTACATCAAATAATGCCAAACAATTATTATCAGCATTAGCAATAAACAAGGTCTTTTCGTCGGCACTCAGAGCAACACCATTTGTTGTTGAACCAATTGGTGCATCGGGGAACAGGGCTGCATTTAATGTCTCAATTACTTTACCTGCTTTCACATTAACAATTGAAACGCTATTATCACTTGCATTAGCTACATACAAAAGGGTTCCCTTCTTATTTAAACACATATCATTCGGGTTAAAACCCACAGCTATCTCTCTATCAATCTTCCCAATTCCTATATCATAAATTAATACTTTACTACAACCCCAACAAGTAATGTAGAGTTCTTTTTTATTTGTTGATAGAAGACATGTGTAGGCTTCCGCAGGCAAAGAAACCTTATTCAACACTTTCTTTGTTAAGATATCTACCACATACAAACTGTTATTTTCTTTTGTAACTACAAATAACATTTGCTTATGATCATCAATAGCAATACCCGCAGGTGATATTCGAGTTGGCCATGGAGTACCTAGTATAATACTATCCTTAAGTTTCAGTTTTTCATTGACTATCTGATAATGCAAAACCATATTATCATTACCTCCCGAAACATAGAGATTCTTTTCATCCGACCCAAATACAAGCCCTAGCCAGGACTTAGCAATTGTGATGCTATCAATCATCCTTTCATGCTTAATATCAAATAACTCAATACTCTGTACACTTTGTCCATTATTAGTAATAGCCAAATACTTTTTAGAAGGAGAAACTACCATATTCAACGGTAAGTCACCTAATTGAAGGGACTTGCCTGCGGGAGAAAGATGCCAACCATTTGGCAAATCAATTTGCTTTGCCA
>CANCPA010000058.1 GCA_947379895.1 Chitinophagaceae bacterium
ATTTCTGCAACTGATTTTGAGCATTTGTTTGATAGATATTTTCAGAGTCATAATGCCATTAAGGGAACAGGGGTTGGACTTTCGTTGACAAAGAGTTTGGTAGAACTTCATGGCGGTGTTATCACAGCTTCTA
The DNA here is from genome assembly GCA_947379895.1 of Chitinophagaceae bacterium. GTDB lineage: Bacteria > Bacteroidota > Bacteroidia > Chitinophagales > Chitinophagaceae > Parasediminibacterium. Next base: position 134 of record CANCPA010000058.1, read on the forward strand.
GTGAACCAGGAGTAAAAACAAGCTTTTCGTTCTTCATTCCTATTGATGAATCTGATTTAAATGCCGCAAATAATATTGATTTTGAAGAGAAGAATTTTGTTTTCGATTATAATGTCAATGAATTAATGGAAGATACCATCCTAGAAATAGGGGAACATAACGACAAGGCAAAAGCGAAAAACAGTCTTTTATTGGTTGACGACAATGTGGAGGTACTTGATTATTTGGAAATGGTCTTTCAAAGTAATTACAATATTGCTAGGGCAGAAAATGGAGTATTAGCACTCGAATACTTGAAGGACAATGAACCCGATTTGATTATAAGCGATGTGATGATGCCTGAAATGGATGGGGTTACATTGTGTAAAGAAATAAAGACGACCTTACTTACTAGTCACATTCCTGTAATATTATTGACCGCAAAAGCTACTGTTGAAAATAGTCTTGAAGGGCTTAATACGGGAGCGGATGACTACGTTCCAAAACCTTTTTATCCAGAAATCCTAAAAGCAAAAGTTAGGAATTTCATAGAATCTAAACGGAATTTATTAGAGAAGTTTACGCAACCTGAAGGAGGTGTTGTGATACCTAAAAATATCACACATAATCCGCTTGATGCCGATTTCATGGAGAATGTTTTGTTGGCAATCAACAAAAACATGGACAATGAAAACTTTAGTGTAGAAGAATTAGGTGGTATTGTGGCGATGAGTAGGAGTAATCTTTTCAGGAAATTGAAGGCTATTACAGGACAAACGCCTGTTGAATTTATTTATTTCATACGAATGAATAAGGCGATGCAATTATTATTAGAACGCCGACATAGTATTTCGCAAATCTCTTTTGAAGTAGGTTTTAAGAGTGCATCCTCCTTTACAAAATCATTCAAAAAGCACTTTGGTAAGGCTCCTACCGACTTTTTGAGCGATGCAATTAGCAAGCAAAAGAGTGATGAATGATGAGTGATAAGTAATTACTAATATCCGTATTTCTCTTTCCATTTTTCTTTCAAAAACTTCCTTAGTTCATTCTCCCTTGCATTATTGCCTGGCTTGTAGAAGGCTGTACCTTTTAGTTTCTCGGGCAGATATTCTTGTTCTATGAAATTTCCTTCTCCTAGATGTGAATATTGATAATTATGCCCATAACCCATTTCTTTCATGAGCTTAGTTGGCGCATTTCTTATATGTAGCGGAACTGGCAAGTCGCCCGTATGTTGCACCGTTAGTAATGCATTCCCTATTGCTTCATAAGCAGCATTACTTTTAGCTGAAGAGGCAAGATATGTGGCGCATTGCGACAAAATAATCCTGCTTTCAGGATAGCCAATCTTACTTACAGCATCAAAAGTTGCGTTTGCCAACAAAAGAGCATTAGGATTTGCATTACCGATATCCTCACTAGAGAAAATCAACATGCGTCTCGCGATAAACTTAACGTCTTCGCCACCTTCAATCATCCTAGCCAACCAATATACCGCTCCATTCGGGTCACTGCCACGCATACTCTTAATAAAGGCGGAGACTAAATCATAATGTTGTTCCCCTTGCTTATCGTAAAGAGCTATCTTTTGCTGTGCCACATTCATTACCAACTTATCTGTGATAACGATTTGCTTTTCGGGAGCTACTGCAGAAGACTGAATGACAAGTTCTAATAGATTGAGTAGTTTCCGTGCATCGCCACCACTAATCTTTATTAGGGCATCGGTTTCTTTCAAATCAATTGATAATAACTTAAGGACTTCATCCTTCTCTATCGCCTGTTTTACAAGTTCTACAAGACTATTATCTTGCAACGGTTTCAATACATATACTTGTGTTCGGCTTAGCAAAGCACTATTTACTTCGAAGGAAGGATTTTCAGTTGTGGCTCCAATCAATGTAATAATACCTTTTTCGACTGCTCCTAATAAAGCATCTTGTTGACCTTTATTAAAACGATGGATTTCATCTATAAAAAGAATCGATTTGCTAGTCAATCTAGCTTGTTCAATCACTTCTCTAACATCCTTCACCCCACTACTGATAGCACTCAGTTGGAAATAAGGAACTTTGATGGCATTAGCAATAATATTGGCAATAGTGGTCTTACCTACACCGGGAGGTCCCCAAAGAATAATGGAAGGCAGGTTTCCTTGAAGGATAGAAGAACGCAAAATGCTCCCTTTCCCTGTAAGATGTTCCTGTCCAATCAAATCATCCAAATTATCAGGACGCATTCTTTCCGCTAAGGGTATATGTTGATTCACATCTATATTTTTTAGGAACCGAAGATAGGGAAAGCAATAGAATAGTATTAATCAAATAGGAGGAGAAAAAAATGTAAATCACTTTATTATTATTAGTGTTGATGATAACCCTATTTTTGAGGCTTCTAAATGGACAGGAGTTTAGAAATCTTATTTTATCATTTTAGCAATTTCATTCACAAATTTGATTCATTAGTTATGTCAAAATTTAACTTATTTAAAATTGTTTTTTTAGCAATTCTGTTTTCTATCGGAATTGATTCTTTTGGACAATCAGGCTTTGTCATGCTAGGGTCTAAGGAATACAACGTAATAGATAGGTTACAAATTAAACTTGGCAAGGATTCTTTGTTTAATTTTTCTGACATTAAACCATATAGCAGAAAGCAAGTAACAGAACAACTTGAGCATGTCAACCAATTAGCAGAAGAGGGAAAAATAAGTCTTTCAAAAGTAGACAAGTATAATATAGAACTTTGTTTGAAAGAGAATTTTGAATATAGGAAGGGTTACGATAGTAAAGATTCTACGTTAAACTTTAGTGATGTGTTTACAAAGAATTCATTGACTCACCCTGCTTATATAGGTGTTAAAAGAGATGACTTTTCTGTGTATACAACCCTACATATAGACTACACAAAAGGAAATGACAATAACTTAACACATCGACTTTACAACAATAACAGGACAATTTCAATTAGAGGATTCTTAAATAAAAACATTGGTTATTATTCTTATCTTTTCGAGCATCAGGAAGCTGACCCTCTCTATGTAAATCAATTTGTAAGGCAATATGGTGCGGTTCCGGGCGAAGGCTTTTACAACATATTTAAACAAACAGGGTATGACGTTTTCAATGCAAGAGGGGGCATCATGTTTAAAGCCTCTAAAGGGATTGATGTGCAATTTGCTTATGATAAAGTATTTATTGGAGATGGGTTTAGAAGTTTAATTTTAAGCGATTTTAGTAATAATTTTCTTTTCTTGAAACTCAATACCAGATTGTGGAGATTCAACTACCATCAAATCTATGCAGAATTGGTTCAAACTCATGGTTTCAATGGAGGTACCACTTACTCTAGCAATTATCTATACCCAAAAAAATACATGGCATTTCATCAACTTGATGTTCAAGCAACAAAATGGCTAACTATTGGCGCATTTGAGAGTGTTATGTTTGGAAGATCAAATGGCTTCTCCCTTTCCTATGCCAATCCAATCATATTTTATAGAGCAATTGAACGTCAGGAAGGTAGTCCTGACAAAGTAACTATTGGATTAAATTTAAAAGCCAACCCATTTCGTAAAACACAATTTTATGGGCAGTTAATTATCAATGAATTTTCTATTGATCAATTAAAACAATATAGCAAAGGAAATTTTGTAAATAAACAAGCCATTCAATTAGGTGCAAAAATGATTGATTTCCTAGGAGTTAAAAACTTAGATGTACAAGCAGAAACTAATATTGTTCGACCATTTGTTTATTCCCATTATGACACAGTTGGTTCGTTTACTCATTACAATCAACCACTTGCACATCCTTTAGGGGCTAACTTTAAAGAATATATTGGAATAATAAAATACCAACCAATCAATAAGTTACAGCTTCAAGCAAAAATCATATACTATAAACAGGGCTTAGATTCTGCAGGATTTAATTTCGGTGGAAATATCTTTAATCTTTACACTAAAAACAGACCTAGAGAGAATGGATTCTTCATCGGAAGTGGCATACTTACCACTTGTATGTACACATCATTTACTGCAACTTTTGAATTATTGCCTAACTTATTTTTTGATGCTAACGCTATAATTAGAAAGTTTACAAAAGCAGGTGCTGCTGATTTCAATACAAATATTTTTTCGTTTGGTATGAGATTGAATATTCAAAGAAGAGAATTTGATTTTTAATCAAATTCTCTTCTTTAAATCATAATTAAAGCCTCAATAACCCCACTTTATTTAGTGTATTAATTGGTTTATTGTCCCAAAAAAGTTCAAAGTCTTCTAAACCCGCCTCTTCAAAATTATCCTTTATTTCTTGCAGTGTATAAGATTTCAGGTTCTTAACTGAAATCTTATCTAATATCTGTGCCAACCAGATTCCTTCCTCCTCACTTATTTTGATATTTAAAGTCTCCTTTTTTGATTGGAATGTTATGGATGCCATTGTCCATTGATTTCCTTTTTTAGACTTCGTAAATGTTTCAATCAAAGGTGATTGTCCCAACCAAACTACTTTGCTTGTAGGTTTAACTAAAGGAGGTTCGGTTTCCATTAAAGCATTATTGATAAAATCGATAGCAACTTTTGTTTTAGGAACTTTAAAATCAAACCAAGTTTGTAAGTTGTCATCTAAGCAAAGATTATGCATATAATTGAGTAGCGATTTCTTTAATCCAAAGCTAAATGCATCATGATCAATCCCTGTTGAATCAGTAAAAACTACATCATTATTGGCAAAGGTACCAAGCGTATCACTAGCGAGCTGAATGCCATACTTAGTAGGATTCTGCCCAACAGGACTGTGTGTGGTTAAAGCAAAATGATGCCAGAAAGCCGATTGCAAAATTCCAGCTTTAAACATTTGTCTCACCATCTCTAGCGAATCAATTGTTTCTTGAATAGTCTGTGAGGGAAATCCATACATCAGATAAGCATGCACCATGATTCCCGCTTCGGTAAAGTTGCGGTTGACCTTTGCTACTTGCGCAACTGTGACACCTTTCTGTATTAATTCGAGCAATCTATCTGATGCTACCTCAAGACCGCCTGAAACAGCGATGCAGCCACTTTCTTTCAATAAAAGACATAAATCAAGCGTAAAGCTTTTTTCAAAACGAATATTTGTCCACCAACTAACTGTTAGTTTTCTTCTAAGAATCTCAATTGCTAATGCTCGCATCATTGCAGGAGGTGCTGCTTCATCAACAAAATGAAACCCACTTTGTCCAGTCTGAGCAATGATAGTCTCCATCCTATCACATAAAAGTTGTGCATTAATGGGTTCGTATCTTTGAATATAATCGAGAGATATATCACAAAAGGTACATTTACCCCAATAGCAACCGTGTGCCATTGTAAGTTTGTTCCACCTGCCATCGCTCCAAAGACTATGCATTGGATTGGCAATTTCAATGGCTGAAATGTATTTATCCAACAAAAAATCACTGTAATCAGGGGTTCCGACCTCTCCTTGCTTATAATCCGTAGATGCTTTATTATTAATAAAAGCAACATCTCCATCCATTAAAGTGAAGGTTCTTTTCAAATTATCAACAGTGTATTGACCATTGATTAGCGAAACAAGGTTTTCGAGAGGAGATTCTCCATCATCCAAAGAAATGAAATCGTAAAATTCAAAGACACGCTTATCAGACACAGAACGCAACTCAGTATTTGCAAATCCTCCACCCATCGCCACTCGAACATCAGGATAATTTGCTTTAATCCATTGGCCACATCGGAAAGAGGTATATAAATTGCCTGGAAATGGCACAGAAAGAGCAACTAATTTAGGTTGTATTTCTTCCATTCTCTCGGCTAGTATTTCTATCAATACAGTGTCAATATAAGTGTAGGGCTGTTGTAAAGCAGTATATAATTCATCAAAGCTATTTGCAGAACGCCCTAATTTTTCCGCATAACGACTAAAGCCAAAATGAGGGTCTATACATTCTGCAATAAAATCGCTCAAATCTTCGAGGTACATCGTAGCAATATGTTTTGCCTTATCAGCAATACCCATATTACCAAAAGCCCAAATTAGATCATTGAGTTGGGCAAAACGAGATGCCTCAGGCAGATAATTTCGCTTACAAATGCGATGAGCAAGGGTAGGGTTTCCCCCTTGAAGAAACAATACTACGGCATCTATCGTTTGGCAATAATCTTCTCGCAAAGCCAATATTCTAGATGCGTTTTCAGTTAGGCTGCTGTTGCTATTTAGTAATTCAATATTTTGTTTCTGCAAGACAGTATTAAAAATTTTCTGTAACCCGCTTTTGCAAAACAAGGCCAAAGTAACTTCAATACCCAAATCTACTTGAAAGGAGGAGATATCTTTGGTATTTAGAAACCCCTTCAGATATGCCGTTGCAGGATAAGGCGTATTAAGCTGTGTAAAAGGTGGTGTAATAAGTAATACAGTTGCGTTCAAATGAAAATAATTTGACTGCGAAAATATCTTTATTCATTATACCATGCTTAAATTGACTTATAAATGTGTTCCCGTAAGAATCAATGAAAAGTATTTCAATTTTAATATTTCATTCTGCTATACTAACAGAGAAGAATCTTTTCATCATAAATGCAAGGAAGATCCCAATATATTATCATGAAAAATAACTATTTTATCTTAACCATATTCCTGCCAAAATAGTTATTGATAACAATTCTCAAGTTGAATTTTAAAATGCTCATATTGTTAACTTCGCCGCTCAAAATAATACATTATGAGGTTTCCTTCACCCGTTTCGTTGTCTTGGATTGCAGACTTAATTGGCGCAGAGATAGTTGGCGATCCCAACTTAACAGTAACAGGTATTAATGAGCTACACAAAGTAGAAAAAGGAGATTTAGCATTTGTAGACCATCCAAAGTACTATGATAAATGTTTAAATAGTGAGGCTACCTTTATCATCATCAATAACAAGGCTGTAACGATTCCTGAAGGAAAAGCAATATTATTAGTAGATGCCCCCTTTGATGCTTATCAGAAAATAACACATCACTTTCTTCCTTTCACCCCTTCAAATAAGAGTATTAGCGATTCTGCCTTCATTGGGGAAGGAACGGTAATTATGCCTCATACATTTATTGGAAACAATGTTTCTATTGGAAAGAATACGGTCATTTTTCCAAATGTAACTATTATGGATCATAGTATCATTGGAGACAATGTGGTTATTCAGGCAGGTACTGTAATAGGCGGGGATGCTTTTTATTATAATACCAAAAAGAATAGGGATGTTTGGTTTAAAAAAATGAATAGTTGTGGGAATGTGGTGATTGAAGACAATGTAGAAATTGGCAGCAATTGCACAATAGACAGAGGAGTTAGCGCATCTACAATAATTGGAAAGGGAACAATTATCGATAATTTAGTACAGGTTGGTCATGATGTGGTAATTGGCAAAAATTGTATTATTGCTTCTCAGGTTGGCATTGCGGGAGCAACCACTCTCGAAGACGGAGTTACTCTTTGGGGTCAAGTGGGTGTAAACAAAACTATTACAATTGGTAAAGGTGCTGTAGTATTGGGTCAAGGGGGGGTTACTAGTAGTATAGAAGGAGGAAAAACATATTGGGGAACACCAATAATGGTAGCAGTGGAGAAACATCGGGAAAATCTTTGGCTGAAGAGATTGCCTGAATTATGGAAAAAGGTAATGGATCAAAAGTAAGTATTAAGTATTAAGTTGTACGTATTAAGGTATTAGGGTTTCAAGCCTTAAATTATTTTTAATAATTATTGTGTAAAGTGGTAAAACTAGTTGGTAAATACAATTTACTTATTACTTACTACTGCTTACGATCAGTTCTTATTGATGATAAACACAAAGGGTTTGATGTTTCGCTGCCGTATTCTTTGTTGAATTTGACATGGCTTAGTGATGATTTTATACTTGTTGACATCTATAATTTCATTAGCAATACAAAAGCTGTGAAGATTCTCTACTGCATGAAGCAGTTGTCCGAGTTGATTTATCTCATTTTGCATAGCAAGGGCATCAGAAGTAGCGTTTTTGGAAAGTACAAGCAAATCTCTGTTTTCTTTTCTCATATTATGGGGCATTTAATACATATTTCAAATCAACCTATTACCTTTCGCGTTGGACACATACATTGTTTATTTTTTGATGACTTATTAAAAACTTTGCATGAGGTAAAACCCAAAGTAATTAGTATCATCAAAACAAGTATTCTGTTCATTTTTTTCATATCTATAATATATAGTGTTTTATCCTTATAATTCGGCTAAAACTACTGTCTATTAGTTCATTCATTTCAAAGACATCTTGCTTTATGCAAAACTTTAACAACAAAAAGATACTATTAGCACCTTTAGATTGGGGGTTAGGGCACACTACAAGGTGTATTTCAATCCTTAAGCTACTAATAGACAATGGAAATTCGGTAACTGTTGCATGCAACAACCGGCAAAAGGCAATTTTAATACAAGAATTTACCGAAATTGATTTTCTTTATTTGGAAGGTTACAATGTTTCTTATTCAAATGATAAATTCCTCTTACCATTTAAACTCATAGGGCAATTGCCTAAAATAAACAAGCGAATTTATCAAGAACATAAATGGCTAAATAAAATTATCAAGGAACATAAGTTTGAGGTAGTCATTAGTGATAATAGATATGGATTATACACACAATTGATCCCCTCTATTTTCATCACCCATCAATTGACAATTAAAGCCCCTTTTTATTGGTTAGAATATCTCTTACAAAAAATAAATTATAGTTATATTAACCGTTTCTCGCAATGTTGGGTGCCTGATTATGCAGAAAATCAAAATATTGCAGGCTTATTGTCACACCCTAATAAGCTTCCTTCAATTCCTGTGCATTACATTGGACCATTGTCAAGGTTTAAAAGCAAGGTTTATACTTCTAAATCTTATCAATATACATACTGCTTTATACTATCAGGCCCCGAACCACAGCGAACTATTTTCGAGCAAATCATCACTAGTCAAATTCATTTAATTTCATCTAAATGTTTATTAGTCCGGGGAATTCCAGAAAATAAGATTACCCCTATAAATTTAGATTCCCATTTTGTTACTTGCTTCAATCATTTAAAAGGGAACGAATTAGAAGAAGCTATTTTAAACTCTGAATACATAATTACGCGTAGCGGATACACCAGTGCAATGGAATTGATGAGTTTACAAAAGAAAACCATTCTTATACCTACTCCGGGTCAAACAGAACAAGAATACATTGGCGAAAAATTGATGGCACAAAAATGGGCCCTGTGTGTACAACAAAAAGATTTTAATATTGGTGAAGCGGTTAAAGATGCATTGAATTTCGATTATCAATTACCTAATTTGGCAGAAAACAACCTAGAAGTTTTCATCTCCAACTTTCTTAAATCTTTACAATAACTCTATGTATCTTGATTCAAAAGTTCAGACTATTCATGTTGAAAATCAATCTATACAACTTTTCATACCTAATCAGGAGGAAGTAAAGAGGGTGTATAAAATTCATTCTGAACAGAATCCGAATACCCCTTTTCCCTATTGGACACAAGTTTGGCCTTCTGCAATGGCAATGGCACAATTCATAGTTCAAAACCCAAATTATTTTTTAGGCAAACATGTTACCGAATTAGCAGCAGGATTAGGATTACCTTCATTTGTAGTTGCCCAATTTGCAGATAAAGTATACTGTACAGATTATCTTCAGGAGACTATTGATGCTATGAAACAATCTGTACAGCATCTTGAAATTCAGAATATATCCTGTGCCTTAGTTGATTGGAATAATATTCCTGCGGACTTTCCAAAAACAGATATTGTATTGATGAGCGACATCAATTATAATCCTGCTGATTTTGACATTCTATTAATGGTATTAACAAAATTCATTGACCAAGATTGTCTTATCATATTAACTACTCCTCAAAGATTACTTGCAAAACCTTTTATTGAAAAGTTGATGCCATATTGTAAGTTATCACAAGAAATAGTTGTTAATCATCAAAACAAAGAAGTCACTATTTCTGTATTTGTACTACATAACAGGCTTATTCAAGAAGTTTAATGATCAATCAAAATTATCACTTATTAACAAACTTCCTATATCTATCCACCGAAGCCCCCATTCCTTTTTCATTATGATATTCAGGTCCTAAATATATGAATGCAAATGGTTTATACAAACTTGCACAAGAAGGATTCTTTACTTTCAACAGTTTGTATTGCTTCCAAGCTTCATCATATTGTAGTATTGCTTTTTTCAACGACGCTTTATCATATTTACCTTCCTTGTCACCTTTGTACCCTATTGCCATTACTTTCCATCCCTTCGCAATAATGGTATGTAGTAAAAATCCATATTTACTAGACACTGAAACATATTGTTCATCTTTCTTGTTCTTCATTTTTATTTGTGTACTAAGGGCAACAATATTCTTCCATAGATCAACATTATCTTCTTTTTCTTGAATAACACTATCCAACAACCCACTTTTATAATACCATTCAAATGCCTGATTCAAAAAACCTTCTGAAGGGAATAGTTTCTGAGAAACAGAAAACGAGTCAATTCCAGCTAAAAATTCATCCCTCGACCACCAAACCCAATCCTTATCAAAATAGTATTTACCACTCTCATGTCCCCTCAATACACCTTGTGCCGAAAGAATACACAACTTTCGAAACGCAGCTCTTGATGCTGAAGTAACTATTCCATTTTCATCCATAAACTGATTGAAAATACGCTCCTCTGTACTTTCAGGATTCTGTCCCCATTTACTTATGACAAAGGCATTTAGCTTACACCAAAATTCATTACTAATATAGGGTCCAACCCAACCGCCGCCTCTACTCCAACTCCAAACACCTACAATCTTATCAGTTTTCAACAGATCTCTCAAACATTTAAATCCATTCTGTGGCTTTGTTGTATTGTATTCTTCAAACCCATCAATTACTCCTTGCATCACATAATTTGGAAAAGCCCCCTTTCCTTCATACTCTCTCTGACACTCTACTTCAATAATTTGTTTGTGTTTTCCAATTCCAAGCGTAGGATTGAAGTTGTAAGTTCGGTGATAATCGCCTTGAGTATGTTTGATAGAGAAAACAAGGTTGTTTTGAGGCTCAACCTGATTGGTAACATCTAAATAATAAGCAGCAGAATCATGCATACCACCGAACGACCATGTACGATAAAATATTGTCTTATTACGTTTTACACAAACTTCCTCTCTTAAAAGATTGATTAGTTTCAAATGACTACCCACTCCATTTGTAATCGGGTTGTTTCCCGTATGATAAGGAACATTATTCAAATAGGTTTCCCCTGTTCTAATTACAAGACCATCCAAGTCAGGAAAAGTTTCAAAGACTTCGTTAAGCATTATTTTATGAATCTCTACAGTTTTAGGTCTTTCAAATGAAATCTTTCCTTTTGCATCGCAAATCTCATCATGATAAAGTGACACCAATTTCTTTGGCAATACGATGATGTCAGTAAAGTAATACACTTTAATGCCAGCTGAATGTGCAGCCTTGATATTTTCTTTAATATTTTTCGCAGCATTCATCACCCATTCCCTTTCCTTCGAGCCTACAGGAAATATTTGAGGATTTAGTTTATCAAAAGTAATAGCTGAGTGAACAAAAGTAAATTCATTAACCACTTTTCCTGTATAACCCTTTTCTTTTAAAAGGACAGGATTATTAAAGGCCGTAACAGTTAAAGGTTCTCCAGGATTGTTATGCACCATATCTAATATATAGGGCATTTTTGTTTGCGCAATGCAATTTGTAGCAAACAAGAAAGAACTGAAAATGGTAAGCAGTAAAATTGTAATTGAACGTATCATTTCAAGCATATTTAATTAACAGAAATATTTTTCCTATAGAACATCAAACCAAACAGGGGTAGAATCGTCTGCATTGCCATTATAATTAATGAACAACTCCTCTCCTCTCTTTATCGGCTTCACTGTTTTGATCGTCATTGTTCCTGCTTCAAAATCCATTTCATATTCGCAGTTTGAAGTATAACTATGGTTGTACATAGAAATATAACCGAGACCAACTGCTGCCTCTTTTTCATCCGTTCCCCAAGCAAAAATGTAGTTATAAAGCTTTGTTTTTTCTACAATGACCCTCTCTTCATCTGACAATAACAAAACAGGAGATATTTCAATGATTGTATCCACGTTAAAGTTACAAGTTGTAAACACGCCTAAGCCACCGTCGCCACCCTTTGAAGAAGGCGCTATCACTAAATCGGGTAAAATCATTCGGCAAAAATAGTAGTTGATTAGGTTACAAAATTGCAGTTTATGTTATACGCTTGAATTTGCAACAATAAAACCAAAGAAAGAACAGGATATATCGTTACTTACCAGTAAATATGCATTTTGACAGGTATAGAATAAAACACGCTAGTTTTATAAAATCTAGTAACTTGTGTCACACCATCAACACTAACCACTACCTCCCCCCCCCCTTCCATTCAGTTACATGTACTGAAATCTGAAACCTGTAACCTGTATTCTGTAACCTATATCCTGTATTCTACAACCTGTAACCTGAAACTAATATCTACTCATTCCCTTAATTTCTTTTACTTTGCCAATAATGAAAAATTATTGAATCAGTGGAGCAACTTAATGATTGCAGCCTATTCAGTTCTCCCACTGATATTAATAATTAAAAGTTATTAAAAATGGAGTGTAGTACATTTAAATTCAAAGGTTATGAAGTGGCTTATCAAAAAGAAGGAAGTGGTATTCCATTAATATTGCTTCATGGATTTGGAGAAGATAAACAAGTATGGGAAAGTCAAGTGGCAACAATAAAAGAATTTGCTCAAGTAATTGTTGTCGATTTACCCGGTTCAGGCAATTCAATAAAAGAAAGCCCCACTTTCAACGATTCGGACTTAGCCAATCTTAGTACTATTGATTTCTATATTGATATGCTTTATCACTTTCTTCAAGAACTAAAACTCTCTAATGTAATACTACTTGGACATAGTTTCGGTGGGTATATTACGCTTGGATTTGCTGAAAAGTATGAGCGACTATTAAGTGGTTTTGGTTTAATTCATTCTACCGCTTATGCTGATAGTGAGGAGAAAAAAGTGAATAGACAACGGGGAATTGATTTAATGGAAAAATACAGTGGATATGACTTCTTGAAAACAAGTATCCCTAACTTATTTACCTCCGACTTCAAGCAGAAGCATCCTGATGAAGTTGAAGCATACATAGAAAGAACGAGAAAATTTGAAACAAAGACTTTGCAATGTTATTATAGGGCAATGATTGCACGACCTGATAGAACTAATGTTTTGAGGAATGCAGCAAAGCCCGTATTAATTGTTGCAGGTGAACAAGATATTGCGGTGCCTGTACATGATTTGTTAGCGCAGGCAAGTCTTCCTCCCGTTTGTATGATAAATATTATTAAAGATGCAGCACACTCAAGCATGTTTGAGGCTTCAGAAAAGTTAAATTTTGCAATAAAAGAGTTTATTGAGTTGATTATTAAGGATAATTGATAAAGAAAATGCCGCTAATGCGTATTAAAATTAATCTGATGTGTAAATTTGAATTTTCTTAAGATGTTTTAGTTTTATCGAAAGAAAGATTGCTAAAGGGTTTAATATACCTGATTAGAAAATGACATGAAAAAATATATATTTTTACTGATAGTTTGTTTCCTTTATCTGACATGCAATGTTTTTGCAGGTCATGTTGCAGGCGGTGAAATATATTATACCTATTTAGGCAAGGGAGTTGCTCCCAATTCATCAAGATATCAGATAACTTTAAGACTGTTTAGGGAGTGTAATCCTGTTCCAGTTAATGGTGTTGGATTGGCCTTATTACCAACTGAAGTGTATATAGGTATTTATAAAAATACCAACCCTTCATCTAGGGTAGGTGGATTAGTTAATGTGAAGAGAAAAGGGAATATTTCAATTTTAGATCTTTCTACTTACGATCCTTGTTTGACTAATAAAATTCCTGTATGCTATCAAATTGCATTGTACGAGTTTGAACAGGAATTGCCCGATACTCCTGAAGGGTATGTCATCGGTTATCAAACATGCTGTAGAAGTAACTCAATTGTAAACATTGAGTTTTATGATATCCCTTCAGGAAACCAGGTATTTCATGCAGACGGTGCTACATATACATGTGAAATTCCGGGAACAAATATTTTAGGTACAGAGACAAATTCAAGTCCTGTATTTCATTTGAAAGATACTGTTCTAGTATGTGCTAATTCTAGTTTTAAGGTCGATTTTAGTGCGTCTGATTCTGATCTAGGTGATTCGTTGTCATATGAATTGTGTTCAGCTTACGATAGAGGAGGAACTACAAATTCGGCTGATACTAATTATTCTATGCCACCCTATAAAACCGTTACTTATCTAACTTCTTATAGTGGTTCTAAACCTCTTGGAGTTAATGCAACTATAGACCCTGTAACGGGGCTTATTCATGGGACAGCTCCCTCAATTGGTGCTTATGTGGTAAATGTTTGTGTTACAGAATGGAGGAATGGTCGTGTCATTAGTACGCATAGAAAAGATTTTACCTTAAAAGTGACTAGTTGTTATTTGAGTGCTGCTGATTTGAGGCCCGCCTATTTAAATTGCAATGACTTAAATTTTACTTTTTTCAATGAAAGTTTATCTTCTGATATTATTTCTTACTTGTGGACTTTTGGTGATACAGCATCAAAATCGGCTGATTCATCTTCTTTGCCTGTTGCTAAACACGAATTTAGTGATACAGGAGTTTACAAAGTAAGATTACTTGTACAGTCTAAAGGAGGGTGTGTAGATTCAGCTAATTCATTAGCAAAAGTCTACCCCGGCTTTAAAGCTAAAATCAAAGTAAAAAGTAGTTGTATCAAAAATCCATATTATTTTTTCGATTCTACATATAGTAGATATGGTAGGGATACTATTTGGCATTGGGATTTTGGGGAGAGAAATGTATTGTCTGATACATCCTCGGTTAAAAATCCGAGTTATATTTATCCAACGATAGGAACAAAAACAGTTACACTTAAAGTTATTGACAATAATGGTTGTACTGATAGTATTCAACAAACTATAATGGTGAGGGATATTCCCGATTTGTTATTGCCAAATAAGAATAAGGATACTATAATTTGTATTGGGGATACAATTCAGTTAATGGCAACTTTATCCAATCCGAGCGGTACACCTGTTTATGCTTGGTCACCAAGAGATTCTATTATTAATCCTGATTCGCCAACTCCATGGGTGCATCCCAAAAAAACTTCTACCTTCTATGTACATTTAACTGATGATGGATGTGTTGCGAATGATTCCCTTATTATAAAAACAGTACCTCAAATTATAGTTAAGGCAGGTCCTGATACAAGTGTTTGCGCTTCCGATTCTTTGCAATTATTTGCCTTGACTCATGGTAATGTGTTTATTTGGAAGAGCAATACAGGAGAAAGAATCGATTCCGTCTCGAATCCATTTGTCAAGCCTTCCGCTAATCCAACACTATATTATGTTCAGGCCAATCTTGGAACGAAGTGCTTTGCTCGTGATACTACTGCCATTAATGTTTATCCTTACCCGATTTCATTCGCAGGTAATGATGATGCAGTTTGTTATCAGGGAAATATTCAATTACGTGCATCAATTGTAGGAGACGCCTATTCTTGGTATCCAACCAAAACATTAAGCGATTCAAATACACTTTCTCCAATAATTACACCTGATACATCAAGTAATTACATACTTACAGTCTATTACACCCAAAAGAATACTTGTCCTAAACCTGTAAGTGACACAATTAGAATATCTGTTATTCCTGAAATTGTTCTTAATTCTGTTAAGGATACCTCTGTTGTTTACAATGAACCTTTGCAACTAAAAGTTACAAGTAATTTTGACACAGGCCTAATTAATTATCAATGGAGGAATATAAAGGGAGGGCTAGATTATCTAAATAGTACTTCGATATTTAATCCTGTAGGAATTTATCCAATAGTAGTGGATTCTGTAATTTATCAAGTTAAGGCAACACTAAGTAATCCTAAGCATTGTTATGTAATGGATACAATTAGGGTATTAGTGTTTAAAACACCGCCTGATATTTTTGTTCCTTCTGCGTTTACTCCTAATGGTGATGGGAAAAATGATTTGGAAAAGCCCATACCAATTGGTGTTTTAAACCTTGATTATTTTAATATCTACAATCGATTTGGGCAACTTTTATTTACAACATCTCAAATTGGAGATGGATGGGATGGAACATTTAATGGAGTAAACCAACCCGCAGGAACTTATGTTTATATGATTCAAGGTGCTAATTATTTAGGAAAAAAGATATTTAAAAAAGGAACTGTTGTGCTTATCAGGTAATTGCTAATTTCAAAATATTATCTGTTTCATAATGATCACTTTTTTAATTGAATTTTAAATTTCATTTAACCATTATCAAATATAGTATATGAATAAGACGGTATTAATAACAGGGGCAACATCAGGATTTGGTAAAGCTATGGCTGCTAAGTTTGCTGCTGCTAAATTTAATTGTATCATTACAGGTAGGAGAGAGGCGCGACTTTTGGAAGTTGCAGAAGAACTTAAACAACAATTTGATATTGACGTATTGCCTCTAGTTTTTGATGTTCAAGACAAAACTGCTGTATTTAATACCCTTGAAAACCTACCCTCAGAATGGAAAAGTATTGATGTGTTAATTAATAATGCTGGCCTAGCCCTAGGGAAGGATTCATTCGAAAATGCAAATCTTGACGATTGGGAAACAATGATTGATACAAACGTTAAAGGGTTGTTGTATGTGAGTAAGGCTATAATTCCTTTAATGATTGCAAACAATGGAGGTCATATTATCAATCTCGGTTCAATTGCAGCAAAGGAGGTTTATCAGGGCGGTAATGTTTATTGTGCAACAAAGCAAGCGGTAGATGCTATTAGCCAATCTATGCGGATTGATTTAGTTCAACACGCTATTAAAGTTACAGCAATTCATCCGGGAGCAGCAGATACAGAGTTTTCAATTGTAAGATTCAAGGGAGATAATCAAAAGGCATCTTCTGTTTATGAAGGATATACAGCTTTGCACGCCAATGACATCGCAGATATTGCGTTTTATTGTGCCTCCTTGCCTCCACATGTTTGCATCAACGACTTGGTTGTAACTTGTACAGCTCAGGCAAGTGCTACTACGTTTTTTAAAAGTTAGTGGGTAGTGAAATTATTAACCTTTAAATTTATAACAAATCATTTTTTATTACTCATATTTCATACTTTAACAACTAATAACTAACAACTAATCATTCTTCTTAAGCATTTCTATTATCATATCTAGCTTTTCGATTTCAAGTTTACTAATCTGTAATTGAAGTGCTTCGATTTCTTTTTTGGCTTCAAGATTCGTTTGATAATCCATTTGAGCTTGTATTCTATCCCTTTGATTCTGCCTGTTTTGCGACATCATGATGATTGGTGCAGCATACGCGGCTTGTGTAGAAAAAATTAAATTCAACAAGATAAATGGATACACATCCCAATGATATACAAAACCTACTACATTCAATATCATCCAAATTACCACTATGATAGTTTGCCAAATGATAAATGACCATGAACCCATGCCATTAGCAACTGAATCTGCAATCTTATCGCCAAATGTGTAAGCCTCTTTGTGTTGGTCGTGCCAATTTTTCTTTTCCATAATAATTTTTTGTGAGTAAAGGTAAGTTGTAAGGTGCTTGATTAAAGGAGTAACTTGGTAGGAAGTATTAGGGATAAGTTTTACATAGTAAGATAATATAGCTAGAAGGGTCATTATAGTTGGATTAATATGCATGCTGTGAAATTAAAAAGAGTCTTGAAGTATATTACCTCAAGACTCTTTTTTGCTTATCAAATATCAATTGTCAATTATTTTCCTACTACTTCTTTTACAAGTTTTACTGTTCTAGCCACGTCAGGAATTGCTAATGCAGTAAGATTCGCTGCATAGTGCATAGGTGCATCAGCACTACAGATACGACGAATTGGAGCGTCCAAATAATCGAATCCTTCCTTTTGAATGCGATAAGTAATTTCAGAGCTTACAGATGCAAATGGCCATTGTTCTTCTACAATTACCAAACGATTTGTTTTCTTAACACTCTCTAAAATACATTCCCAATCCAAAGGACGTATTGTACGAAGATCAATTACTTCAGCACTAATTCCTTCTTTTTCCAATTCAGCAGCGGCACCTAAAGCAACTTTCATCATCTTATTATAAGAAACAATAGTTACATCTCTTCCTGCTCTTTTTACGTCAGCCTTTCCGATTGGAATATAATATTCTTCTGCAGGTACATCACATTTGTCACCATACATTACTTCACTTTCAAAGAAAATGATTGGATCTTCTTCGTAGCGGATTGCTTGTTTCAACAAACCTTTTGCATCATATCCATTTGAAGGTGAAACAACTTTCAGACCAGGTATATTAGCATAAAGGCTATCAAAAGCAGTCGAATGCTGTGCACCTAACTGACCTGCGCTACCATTTGGTCCACGAAAAACAATTGGGCAACCTATCTGACCACCACTCATTGCCAACATTTTAGATGCTGTATTCAAAATTTGATCGAGAGGTAATACTGCAAAGTTCCAAGTCATAAATTCAACAATTGGCCTCAATCCATTTTGAGCAGCACCAACTGCGATAGCTGCGAAACCAAGTTCGGCTATAGGCGTATCAATTACACGCTTAGCGCCAAATTCAGTAAGCATGCCTTGGCTTACCTTGTAGGCACCATTATATTCGGCCACCTCTTCACCCATTAAAAAAACTCTATCATCTCTTCTCATTTCCTCCGACATTGCTTCCCGCAATGCCTCTCTGAAAGGTATTGAACGCATCTCTTTGTTATTTATTAGTATTTATTAATGATTATATATTATAATAGGTCGCAAAAATATAGGTTTATGCACTTAAAACATCAAATGATATTAAATTACTTGAAGTTTAAATATTGCGTTTTGTGTAAAATCTCCGAAATCGGTTTTGCTATTCTGCGAAATAACTATATATCAATTGGATATATTGAATATTGTACTTAACAAGATGCGGTATAACTAAAATAGCAGACAATAAATGAATCGTTATTAATAGAGTAACATTACAATTAGTCTATTTCAGATTCAAAGCGAGGCTTTAAACGGGTTCCACTTTGTTTCAATCCTTTTAATAAACTCAAACAATGGAATGTACTTGTAGGACATTCTTTCTCACTGATTAAGGTGGATGATATATAGTAAAGCTAATTTGCCACTCACATTAGCAGGTTTGCTATTTAGAAAAGCAGGATTGCTACTGTAACTAGCAATCTTGATGGAGTGAGTAGCAAGGTGTAAAACTGTTTCAGCGATACGTCTGACCCAGTTAGATGTCTTGCTAGCGTGAGTAGCAAACTTGCTATTAACTCTAGCAAACCTGCTAGGCTGTTCATCAAGCTTACTATTTTCAGTAGCAGGAATGCTAGAAAGAGTAGCAAGGCAGATTATTTGAATTCATACTCGGTTTGTATGCAGATTACTCTCTTTATTTTATTTTTTCAATCCAAAGTCTCAACGATTCAAGAACATAAAGCCAAGGTTAAGTTGTCTTTTTTCTTCCATGTGCCTCTTAGCAACTTCGAGTATTCACTTTTATAACGCATGATTTATATTCAAAGATAAATTAATGGCTAAAAACGAAAGGTTGCAATACATTAAAATTAAAGGAATCCTAACCTTTTAGGAATGTAGTCAAAATAAATAGAGCGACATTCAGAACAATGCAATGCCTTTTTGACTCAATACATATAACCTATTACTTACAACTTTCTTAATCACTCTAAATCTTTAATTCAATGATATAAAAATATTATCCGATTAAAAGGGTATGTTTGGAGAATTACTGAAAAGGGTATTATGGAACATGAATTCTTTTTGCCGAAAGGCGATTTGCCGAAAATGATTTGGATGAATCAATTCTCGAAGGGATTATCTACTCATGGTGCAGACCTAGATGTATCTGATGAAACAATTGCTGCTACTAAAGCAGATGCTGAATTTTATAGTCGGGTGATGGATTATCTGATAAGTACCCAAGAATATGAAAGTAGTTTAGTGACTTACAAGAATGAAATGATTACTTCATCATCTACTGTTATTGCAGATATTCCGGTATTTAAGGGTATGGCAACGCACGTAGCAGTACTGCCAGGTATTTTTGATCGAACAAGAGTTCTTGTTTCAATACTTAAGAAACATAATGACCTCACTCCTTTAATGATTCTGGATATGGGATTAGAGGGAAAGGTAATTAAACACGATTTTAGTAAGATTGTAGTCAATGCCAAAGTAACGACAAGAAATGCACATCCTTATTTAGCATGGAATCATCTTGGAACAGATGCAGTGGATATTAGTTGCGACTATGACGATTCACTAGGCATGATAAAAGTTGAGCGTATAACGGCTACACATTTTATAGAACCACGTCTTCCCGCTGCCAATCTTTCTGCCCTTTATAAATATAAGTTCCGATATGTGGTCAATGATCAACAAGTAGGGGAGTGGTCAGCTATTTTTGAGATTGTAGTGAAGGGGATTTAGGCTAGTGATTGAGATATGAGTTATAAGTGTTGAATCCGAAAACGTATTGAAGCAATCACTTAATCCAAAGGGATTCTAATATTTTCCAAAAGTGACTCTATTTACTTAATTCATTAATAATTACCGAAATTCCAAAAATAAACTTTCCTCTTTACATCAAGTCTATCGCTTTTGCGATTAAAAAATGAAAGATTCAAAAGGAAAATATAAAGTTTGTTGGGATATTGTTTCAAATCAAAGAAATGAAAAGGATAGGAGGGTTCTTTTACTATTCATCTCGTTGTTTTACCTTACAATTACAAATGCACAACCCCAACTTAACATCACACAATCCCTGACATTACCTTATTGTTCAACTGCAACCAATGGTTCCATTCAATTGACCGCTAGTGGAGGAATGGCTCCCTATAGTTTTCAAATGATTAGCCCTTCAATAGGCCCCATTCAATCAGGTATAAATACTTATACTTTCAATGGATTATCTGCGGCCACCTATATTTTTAAAGTGACTGAGGCTAACGGAAATTCACAAAACCGAACAATTGTACTAGATGGTCCACTTCCTGTAACTTATAAACTTAATGGTACTCAAAGTGGATATGTTTATGTATGCGACTCAATTGATTTAAATATCTCTTGGGTAACAATTGGAACACTAAGACCAAATTATACCTATCAGATTTGGAAAAACACGAAAACTGCAGTTGGTCTGTCTGATATGACAATACATACAAACATTATCAATCCAACTCTCCGTTTACCACTTACACAAGCCTTTAATGGGAATCACTATATCAGAATGACAGATAGCTGCGGAAACTCAACAAATTTTACAGTATCAACTTATCAGTTTGGATGGCAAACACTCAATGGAGGGTGCAATAAAACCAATCTAAATATTAACTATGAAGGATTGAAGATGCCTGCAACATTTCAGCTATTCTCTGATACATCTTCTAATGCAACACCTATACAAACTGTCACCCAAACTATTATTAAAGGGAGAAGTATAACGTTTAAAAATTTGCCTTCCTCTGGATATTATAGGGTAATAGCAACAGATGCCTGTGGCTATATCGTTAATCAGGTTAAAAAAGTAAATTTAATTATACCATCAATTACTTTGAAATCTACAGGATGTAATGCAAATACATTGGATAGTACTCTTGTATTAGGCATAAATCTCGACACCATAACACCACCATGGACTCTGACAATGTTGAATGGTCCCACTACTTTTACACCTAATCGGTTTTCGGGGAGTTTAATTAGTCCCAAAATCACCTACCCGGTTTCTATAACAAGTACTAGTACCTCTGCCAATTTAAATAATATGCCAATGGGTACCTATCAATTGGCTATTATTGACGCCTGTGGTTGGACTGACACTATTCCTTTTCAAGTGACACCTAATAATGTTTCTTCAAACAACCTTTCTAGTGAGGTCATACCAGGTTGTCTAAATGCCAATACTATAGTGTTGACGGTTAAATCGTGTAATCCAAATCCTACCCATTCAAGTATTCAACTTACAAATTCTTCAGGAACGGTATTGAATAGCATTAATTTATCCAATAATGTATCCCTGAGTACGCCAAACCTTCCTCCCGGTACCTATTATGCCAACTTACTTTCTACTTACACCAAAAAGAATTCAGGAAATAATTTGAACGTCCTTAAGTTCTTATATCCCAACAATAATATAGTGGAACAGGATACCATCATAGTGTATCCTTATGTGCTGCCTAGTGTGCCAAAAGTGCTATTGGCGCCTTGTCCAAATACCAACATCGTTTCTTTTATCCCTTCAGGTGCAAATGGTATTCCTCCTTATTCCTATGAATTATTGGGCGCAAATACCGATAATACAGTTTTGCAAGGACCTCAATTAAGTGACACTTTCTCTAATCTCACCACAGGAAAACCTTATCGAGTTCGTATTACTGACTTATGTGGCAATGCGGTAGTTACCAACAATGTAATTGGAACACCACTAATAACCACATTTAAGTTAAATAGCTCTAAAGGAAAATGTTTCTCAATAGGTGACTCCACCATTCTTACAGCCGATAGCTTGAATGCAACCTTCTATAATTGGACGGGACCTAATGGATTTACATCCACAGGAAGGATTATTAACCTGAATGGATTGACAAGAGACATGACTGGTTTTTATACCGTAACAGCAACTACTGCAGGTGGATGTGCTAATAAGGATAGTATTTTACTCGGTGTAGGAATCAGTGCCGGCAATCAAAAATCAATTTGTTTAGGAGATAGTGTCCTGTTAAAGGGTATCCCATTTGGTGGTAATTGGTTTGCTGAAAGTAATAATTCCATAATGAGTAATATCAGTGTGACAACCGCTGGAACCGTTACGGTGAAGTTTCCAAACACTTCTATTGGCAATTCCAATTTTATATATCAGTATGGAACATGTGCTGATACAATGACTGTAACAATCAATGCATTACCAATCATTGCACAAATCACTGCCCCCGCTGCCATCTGTATGGGTAGTACCACTTCTCTTTCAAACAGTACACCGAATGGGGTGTGGAATAATACCAACAATAATGTGGCATCTATAACCTCGAATGGAAATGTAACAGGATTATCTGCAGGTAATTCGACCATTTCATATACTGTAACAGATGCCAATAATTGTTCAAATACTGTTACCAAAAAGATGAAAGTAAATGCTTCTTCCTCTTCAGATACTACAGTAAGTATCTGCAAGGGGAAATCGTATAGTTTCAATGGTGTAAATTATTCCTTAGCAGGCACTTATTCTGCTCATCTAACGAATAGTTTAGGATGTGATAGTATAGCAAACTTGACATTGAAACTTGATATAGAAAAGAGTTTGGCACCCATTCAAGGAGATAATTCAGTTTGCAAGAATAATACGGTCTCCTTATCAAACCCTTCAATAGGCGGTGTATGGACAAGTCTCTACCCAAATATAGCTACTGTAAACAATGAGGGATTGGTAACGGGAAAGACAACAGGAATGGATTCAATAAAATATACTATTCTATCGAAATGTGGTAATGTCACAACATCGCACCCTTTAATGGTTTTAGGGATGAAACCTACAATCACCACTACTATCAAGAATACCTCCTGCCTATATCCTGAAGAGGGAGCCAT
>CANCPA010000059.1 GCA_947379895.1 Chitinophagaceae bacterium
TCGTAATTCAAATGCAGGGATGTTAGGTACGGGATATTCAAATGTGCAATCAAACACAGTTTCGCCGAATTTAACGAGGGGGTATGATTATACGCCTTATCCACGTGCTATTTCAGTAAGTATGGGGGCAAATGTTCATTTTTGATAAACACCTCTAAAGATGGTGTAAATAATGAAATTATAATTTACTTGACCGAAAATTGAGATAGGATAATGGTTTAGGATTTGGATCAGATTGGATGTACACTCACCTCACCGATGCAGTCTTTGCAACAGACTAATAACAAACCCATTCTATCCCTTTGATTGAGTTTACAATCCTACTTCTTAGCACTCATCATACCTCACTCATAGTTCATAACTCTCTCCCAATCCTAAAATCTTTAAATCCTAATTCAGACAATTTTAGACTTCTCATCCCAAAATAGCCTTCAATTATAAGTCCCCCCCAATTTCAAATCACTCATAGTTAATCACTCATAGTTCATAACTCTGTCCCAATCTTAAAATCACTATTAATCATCTTTAATCACTCTAATCACAAATAAATCACCATTAATCATCTTTAATCACTCTAATCATAAATAAATTACAAATAAATCCCTATTACTAACTTTTATTCAGTTAGGTTTACCTACAAATGAAAACAGTTGTTTGCTGCTTTCAGATATAATAAATTATTTATGAATGAATTAGCCAACCTACATCGAATGATGTGGGACCGAGTTAAAACCGTTTGCGATGATAATGGTGTCATTATTCAAACTCAAACCGATATCAACGACATCATTGTCGAGTTCAAACTTAACCTCCCAAAGTGGGATACCCTGCAAAGCAGGTATTTTCAAAGTATCACTTCTGGAACCGCCGTTCAGAAAAACATTTATTGGAACATCGCCGCAACAAACATTAGTAAATGGGGTATCCGTTTGCATGTAAAGGCCCACAATGATGGTTTATTTACTTTGGAAACTTTGATTAACAAATCAAAATCAGAGTTGATGCACCAAAAAGTCCTGTCTTCTTACAACGAAATGGTCGCCATGAAAGATGGCATGAAAAACAATATTAGCCATTTTACAGTACAGAAATTTATCGGAACAGTTGTAACAAGTCTTGAAGATGATTTATCAAACCTATTCACCGAAATGAACAAACCTGCACTAGAGTCGAAGGTGAGTTATGATTTGCAAAATCAATTAGACGATATGTATGCAGAAATTGAAACGCAGGTCTCCGATATTGTTTCTTTAATAGTGAGCGAATTTGAAGTATCCCATCCAGAAATGACCAGTAATTTAATCCTTGCAAATAAGATAGGACGATCGCTAAGTCACCATTACACAGGCATTAACGGTATAGGAACTATCGATGGATTACCATTAATTGGTTACACCGTTACCATTCTTAGAACTCCCAATAAGATAATAAAATTTGATTTATTAGGTGCCTATAGTCTAAAATCAGAAAAGCCTGGTTTAACCGAATTAGTACTTAAAGACCCACAAGGTGTAGAAGTAGATAGAAAAACAGTCAAATTCATTTCAGGTACAATGATTACAATCAATTGGATATTATAATTGATAAAATTTAATCAATTTACTCTACGGTCGACACATATTCAAATTAATCTGTGTCGACCGTTTTTCTTATTACTAAATCATGCTACGCAGTATTTCAACAACTAAGGAATGCTGAATAAATAAATTGAGAAATTATAACATCTTTTCACTAAGTCGTTTCCAATTCTACGAAGTAGAATTCCTATGTGAACTTCTTTACAATAAAACATAGAAAAAAAACTATGTGCTTTCTATGTGAGACTATCTGTCTATGTGTTGTGCCTTCTCTTAATAAATTTCGTGATATTTTTGATTGTATAAAATCTGAAAATTGCTCAATTTATTTATTTTACGTTCCTAATAAAGAATTACCACTAGACACAGTAGGCTCATAGAATTTTATACTAGTTTAGATTAGAAAACATAGAAAAAAGTTTTACTTTTTTACACTCGAGTCTATGTGAACTTAAAGTGAAACGCTTTTTTCAAATTAGATATTGTTTCCTTTATCCCAAATGTGCCTAATATATAACCTCTCTCAAAAAAATCGTTCCCAATCCTTCGTAGAAGGATTCCTTTGTGACCTTCTTTTCAATAAAACATAAGAAAAAACTATATCTTTTCTATGTGGCTATGTGCCTATGTGGTAGCCTTTTTTTCTTTTCTAAAAGTCATATAAACAAAAACAAGAACCCCATCATTTCACACTATATGGTAACCTTTTTTTGTAATTTTTGAACTTGCGCAAGGAGAGTTACTAACAAATAATCCGCCCAAAAAACACTTATAATATAACCCACGAACTCATAAATCATATCCCATAACTTATATCTCAAACGACACCTCTAATTCCTTACCTCCTAGGCCTTTTACCTACCCTCGTACCTCTTTTACTAACCCTCTGACCAATAATAACAAATCACACCTCAATAATAACTTGCCTCAGTTGCCTTTTTTTCATAACGACACCTCTTTTTTTTAATCTCACCTGTGTTTGTGGGCTAAAGCTAGGGTTCTGATTTCTAACAATATGGATTAGATACATAATGACACCCTTCTGATTAATAATCGATACCATCAGATTCATAACGATATGGATTAGATGCTTAGCGACATACATCAATGCTAATCTCACACAGATCAGATTAATAACGACATACATCAATTTTGCACTTTATTCTGATTTTACTATTCTTTGCAAATGACTCATAAAATAAATTGGTTAATATTTTTAACCCAGATTACGCAATAGACTCGTTATGAAATTCGCTAATACAAAAAAGACAAGTTTTTGTGAAGATTTTTTGACTGAATATATAATAGATTATGTTGAAGTCGAACAAATCAAGTAAAAGCGTGTGTTTGAAGTAGTTGTAAATTGTAGTAGAGTCCTATTGCGTAATCTAGGTTTAATCTTCAAATGAATACAAGTTGATTCATCAAAAAAAAGCAAACAAAAGCACACATAAATTAAAAAAGGTGGGGACAAGCCCCACCCTTCATAAAACATGAAATAAACACTTTTTCTTTATTGCTTTACAAAGTTCTTTAATTGCTTAAAGCCTGTAGCATCTGTTAATTCTACCACATAAACACCACCTGCCAAACTGTTTGCAGGAAGAGTAATTGTATTTCCTATTGCAGTCACTTCTGACTTACCAATCACTTCCATTCCGGTAGCAGATAATATTCGTATCTTGTAGTTGCCACCTATCACATTGTTTAACGTGATATTAAGTTTATCCTGAACAGGATTAGGATAAATAGTTATGAATGATGAACTATGAGTGATGAGTTTTGCAGTTTGACTATAACTTGAAGTTCCATCATTTCCTATTGCCTTGATGCGATAGTACGAAGTTGCTGTTATAGGCTTGCCATCTTCGATAGTATAGCTGTTTGCACCTGTTGCCTTTGTGGTAGCGATTGTAGTAAAGTTAGTTGCATCAATGCTACGCTCTACCTTATATTCAGCAATACTCTTTTCTGTAGCCACTTTCCAATTTACTTCAACACCTTCTGTGTTTTCGGTAGCAGTAACATTTGTAAAGTTGACAGGCAAAGTAGATCCACCCTTAAAGATTACTTCAAAACGATTGTTGCCCTGACTTGCCGTATCGCTTGTTACATTGAAATCGTATTGTTGATTCAAACGAATGTCCTGTGTTTTATTCAAGAATTTATCTACTAAAACAATTGAAGTGGTTTTATCCAATCCTTCATAATCTCTGAATGCTAAACGATAAGTTCCTGATGTTGTACTAGCAACTCCTAATTGCGCTGTTTCGTTTACAATTTTTTGTGGTAAAGTTGCAATAGCCACTTTATTACCACCCTTCAACGCCACTAAGACTTGATTACCTGCATTCAAAGAGGCCGCATCAATTTGTGGATTATAACTTGAAGTACCATCACCTCTGAAACGTACCACTATTTCATCCAATCTGTTATTTGCAGTTGAGTTTAAACCAATCCTCAATAATTGATTGGAAGCAGTTCCAAAATAGCGAGTATTTGGAACCACATTAGAAATCTTATGTGATTCATTGAAAGTGACAGCAGCACTATTTGCAATTGGATTGGCAGCCTGTACAAAGAATGCTTGACCACTCGCAATATAATCGCCACTTACACCATCAAATCCTGTTGCACCATTTACAAGTGTTCCACTAGAATAGGTGGTATAGTTACCGTTTCCAAAAGGACTATAACTCCACATATTGTTATTTACATTTCCAGTATTACCTAAGTAAAAATTAGTGAAACTGATCGTAGAAGGATAAGGATTTGCCACCAAAGTATAAAGGTGGGTCGTAGGTGTATTCAAATTCACAACCACATTACCAGTATCAATCTTACCGGTAGCACTCAATGTAACGGCAGTAGGTGGTGCAGGGGTATTGCTTGTTAATTGGTCGGTACAAGAACCAACATTCCGATCACCACGGATATTCATCTGATAGCCGATACCAGGAGTCATGTTACCACTTGTATTTGCAACACTAACCCAACGACTATTATTTACCTTAGACGCATTATAGGTGAACATACTTGGCGAATTTGTATTCGTTCTGTCAAAACCATTACTATTTGCAGCACCACAAATTGTACCACCGCTACCTGCACCGGTTATATATACCTGTTGCTGCCATGCGTTATGAATAGATTGAGTAACAGGACTTCCCACCATTGAGAATTTACGAACTGACTTAGCTGAAATATACCGTTGAACGGTTACATTTCCAGAAATAGTACCCGCAATTTGCCCAATACTTGCCGTACCTAGAGAATCAGAAAGTAGAGTAAGATTGCCACCTGTAGTCAATATTGCACCACTACCAATAGTTACCAAGCCTGCATTTGCATCGCCTACAATTAATAATGAACTTCCTAAAGTAACAGTAGCACCTGTAGTGAGTGTAAGATTTTGAATGGTGTCATTGTTTGCATCAAAAGAGACTGTTCCTGTAGTACCGTTTAGTACAAGACTAGATGAAGAAGTACTCTTGATCGTTCCACTACCATTGATTTCATTATTGACTGTTAAGGTATTACCACCAAGTCCTAAGAAAGTACCACTTGCGTAAACAAGACTTCCTATCGTATCATTTGTACTTAGTACAGGATAATTTGAAGCACCTGAAGAGATGATTACATTATCACCGGCAGCAGGAACAATACCATCAGCCCAGTTAGAAGGGGTACTGAAATCAGTACTTGTAATACCCATCCATTGTCCGTGTGAACCTGCCACAACAGTTAAAGTACCATTCACATAACTGATCGAATAGTTGCCAGCAATGAATGCACCACTTGTAGCAACAGGATTGGAAGGAACAATATTAAATGTTCCAACGGCAGCATTTGCCGAACCTCCACCACTATAGTTGAGGGTAACTGTTCCGATAGTCTCTCCACTCAATAATCCTGATGAAGTGAAGGCTGTAGAATTTGTTCCTGTAAGTGATGACCCATAATTCTTTGATGCATCATTAGCAGTGATAGTCAAAGACAAGGCAGTAATATTTGCTGTCAATGAAGGTTGAGAAAGCGAATAAGCCCCTGCATTTGCACCGGTAGTCAAGAAGTTAGTATTCATCGCAATTCCTGTACCTACATTCTGACTAGAGAAAGAAACACTTTGAGAAGACAAGGAAACATCGTCGCCTACTAAAATACCACTTAAAGTTCCAGTAGAAGCAAGTGTAGCAGTTGTTGTACCATCATAAGGCTTGTTATTTACGACCACACCCGTAACAGTTAATGGAATACCTGACTCGGCAAGGAATACATCGTTTGAACTATTTGAAGTAGATAAATTACTATTGTTGGTATAAACAGATGAAACGTTTGTAGCAGAAGTTGTAGAATAACTACCCGTACCTTCTCTTCTAACTATGACCACACTACCACCACTTGTATTTGCTGTGGCGTTATACAAACCAACTTTATAAGCAGTACCTGTTACAGTCTGATTGATATTCCAAGAATTAGTTCCCAACTGAACCGTACTAACCGTACTCGGCGCACCACTAGGAATAGTAGTAGAAGGCGTAATTGTGACCACTTCTGAAGCAGAAGGGGTTGTTGCATAAGTTAAAGTAACAGGCTGATAACTACCACTGATTCCAATTGGAAACACACTTGCTGTGGTGTTAGTAATTGCTTTTGTCAATGGTCCATTAATGTAATTGATAGAACTATACCCAGAAATAGAAGCAGTAGAAGCAAGACTCAATGTGTCACTCGGAGTCAGGATACCACCTGATGTATTAAATATAAATGAGTTGGTCACATTTACTCTAGAGACAAGAGTAACACCGGCAAGATTTGCCATCGTTATACTATAAACATTTGGTTGTGCAGTACCAATATTAATAGTTTGTGCACTTGAACCATTAAACCACATCGAAGAAGCAGAAAGATTCAAACTTCCACCCGTACTATTTATATTACCATAGGCTGCCAATAAACTCAATACTTTATAAATACCACTACTTAATGTTAATGTAGTTCCATTAGTTACATTTACCCTGTAAGGAACACCCGCACCTGAAGTTGCACTTGCAGTCCATTCTAAGCCAGGAGAAGGAGTACCACCTTGACTATAAGCAATAACAGAAGACACTCCATAGGTAGGTGCATTACCTGCCAAAGAACTACCTGAATTAAAGGTCATCGTACCATTAATCAATGGAGCAGTTGTAAATGTAGTGAGGGCATTGAGGGTAATACTACTGAATTGAGTGTTACTTGAACCTGCTACAGTTAAAGTACCCGCAAAAGTCATCGTATTTGCAGAAGTAATGGTACCATTATTAGTAATTACAGCACCAGTAATAAAGTTCATACCGATATTATTACAACTAAGAGATGCACCTGAATTGACAGTCAAGATTTGAAGCCCACTTGTTGTACTTCCCATTGTTACCGCTGTACAGATATTAATGTTTGCATTTGAAGCAGGTACTGCATTTCCTAACCATGTAGCAGCAGTTGCCCAACCTCCAGCATATCTAGAAGCATAACCAGGAACGAAAGTTCCATCATAACTTGCTGTTCCACCCAAATTACTAACCGTAACCACATTACTATTAGCTGTAGAACTAACCAATACAGTTAATGAAGTAGGCACACCTGAATTTACTAACACAGTTGCAGCTTTTCCTCCCACAGTAACCACACTTGTAGAAATAAAACCTGTACCTGTAATAGTCAAGGTATCTCTTGCATAGAAACCATTTGCAGCAGTTGTTGGAACACACGAGCTGACTAAAGTGATACTCGGTGCAGCAATTGAGGTTATACCAATTACATAAAAAGAATCGATACCAGCCCTTAATACCAAACCAGACACTTGAATACTAGTTTGTGTAGGCACACCTCCAACAGAATGATATTGACCATTTGCGGTAGAAGCATTTGCCATTACATTGTTAGCCCCTAATGAGAAAGGTGCAAAATTCATGGAAACACTGTTGTCAAGAACAGATTTGACAATCCAATATTCATTATTACCAATAGAAGTCAAAGATGCATCATAAGATCCTGAGTTTGATAAAACAGCAGTAACACTTATGGTATCAGTAATATTAATACTTGTCAAAGTATCTACAAAATAATTATCTCCAGAAATATAATTACCAACAGGGAAAATATAGCTAGTACTTCCAGCCCTTGCTATACGTCTGAAAGGACCATCAATATAAGCAGAAGAACTACCACCAACCAATGCAGTACCTGGAATGGTATCACATAAGGTTAAGGTATTTATTGAAGTAGTCAATACACGCCCACTTGTCAAAGTCAAAACCCCTGTAGTAAGTGTTCCAATATTCACCCTACTATTCAGTGTCAAGGCGTTTGCTGTTCCTGATTTATTGATAGTCAAGTTATTGAAAGAAGTAGGATTGGTAATTGATTGAGCATTACTACCTGTAAATACTACTGTAGAACCCGTAGTAGTTAATGTACCAGATCCTGTATTTGCGGTATAATTACCAGATATAGTGATAGTAGCACCATTTACTAATGTACGATTACCAGTAGTTCCACCTGAGATATCCAAGTTATTGTACGTACCGGCAACTATGGATTGATTACTTGTAGCTCCATTATATTGAACTGTTCCTCCCCAAGTCTGACCAGTAGGTAATGAAGCCTGTGTTTGTAATATACCGGCTATAGAAGTTGCAAAACTACTTCCTGCAACTAGTGTATTTGACTGTAAATTAAAAGTACAATTGCTGTTGATCGTTAGTGTGCCATTAACGGTAAGTGTATTAGTTAGAGTCAGACCACTCGTATTGCTTACAATTAAGTTATATACTTGAGTAGAACCACTTGCAGTAAATACCTGTGCAGATGTTCCATTAAATTCAATTGTACCCGTACCGCCATAGGTTTTATTATTAGCAATAGGCGTACTTGTATTTTGTGATTTTAATAAACCATTATGAGTAACACTAGAAAGTGTGCCTCCAAGTGTTCCTGTACTTCCCATATCCCAAGTACCTCCTGCAGTTGTGTTTAAAGTAGTCGCATTTACTGCTCCACCCGACGAAGTATTCGTACCAGAGGTATTTGAAAGTGTTAGTGTAGTGTAAGTACCTAATGCAATCGTTTGCCCGCCTGAAGTAGAAGCATATTGTACAGTACCTCCCCAAGACTTACCTGTTGTTAAAGGTGTTGAACTAGTACTACTTGTTTTGATGGTACCATTGTTAGTGATAGAAGCTACACCTAAATCATAAGTTGACATTTCTAAAGTACCGCCTGCAGTTGTAGTTAATGTTCCACTCGATGTGATTGCCCCACTTGCTGTATTAGTACCACTTGTATTGCTTAAAGTCAAGTTATTAAAAGCTCCTGTAGGAATTGTTTGTCCACCTGTAGTTAGGGCAAACTGCACCGTTCCTCCCCAGGTTTTTCCAGATGTCAAAGCTGTTGCAGTTGTAGAACTAGTTTTGATGGTACCACCATTTGTGATAGTCGTTACCCCTAAATCGTAAGATGCCATATCTAGTGTGCCCCCTGAAGTAGTAGTTAAAGTACCACTCGAAGTAATTGCACCATTTGCTGTATTAGTACCACTTGTATTGCTAAAAGTCAAATTATTGTAATTGTTTACAGGAATGGTTTGTCCACCTGTAGCTAAGGCAAATTGAACTGTACCTCCATAAGTGATTCCAGCAGGTATTGGTGTAGCACTTGTATTACTAGTTTTGATGGTACCACTGTTTGTAATTGTTGCACTATTTCCAAGATTCAGTGCATTCGCAGAAAAGTCTAAGGTGTTGCCTGAGTTAACGGTCAATATACCATTGATTGTAGGTGCTGCACCCAATATGATTGTTTTAGAACTACCCGAAGCATTTACGCTAAGATTATTTAAAACACTAGAAGTAGCAGGAATTTCATTACCGTTTGTAGTAACCGAACTTCCTGAAGAACTTATGTAGGACAAATTGACTGAACTTCCATAAGTAGGGGCAGCAGTAAATGAACCTTGATCAATAGTTACCGTCTTATTAGTTGGTATGCTGATATTGTTCGTAGTATTGTTGTAGTTTCCTGTAGTTAAAGCTAATTTATTGACAGTTAATGCTTGCAATGGAACAAAAGTATTGGCAGTACCAATAGTTAAATTCAAGGAATCCACTACACCTGTATAGAACATGTTTGCACTATTATTGATGACAGTACTTGAACTTCCTGAAATTAAGACAGTACCGTTACGAGCATCAATCAAACCACCATTCGTAGAAGCTGTGAAAGCATTTGTGTTTGTTGCAGCTAAGTCTAAGGTTACACCTGAAGGAACAACCAATAGTTGGTTATTTGTACTTGTCAGATTAATACTAGCCACCCGTACATTGCTACCCAATATAAGATTGCCTTTGATTACCATAATTCCATATACGACAGGTCTAGTCGCATTAAAATATATGGTTTGTGCATTCGTAGCACTATAATTAATGGCAGCTTTTCCTGTACTTGATTGGTCACCAAAACCTATCGCACCACTTGTTGGGTTGGTGATATTGAAGGCATTAGTACCATCACCAAATTGTAGCTTGTTTCCATTGTTTGAAGATGCATAAATTAAAGAGTCATTGCTACCCTGGAAATTAATATTTTTTCCGATTGTCACATTGATTCCTGTTGTGGCAGGACCATTTAATACAAATGCCAACTGACTGTTATTAATAGTCAGATTTGTATCCACAATGGTATAGTAAGTGGCGCTAGGATTACTGAATATCACACCACCACCTGCTGCAGGTGTTACAGAGACATTCAAGCCTCTGAAATTCAGGCTGCTTGCCATTGTCACGGTAATAGGTGCTGTTCCACTATTATCGTCAAAAACGATACTATCTGTTGCAGCAGTAGGAATACAGGCACAAGATGCCCCACCTGAAGTATAACTGAATGCACCACTACCCCAAGTACCTGAACCGCCTACCCAATAATAGGTGGGTGCTGTCAAAACAAAATAATTAGGTGTTCCATTTGTTAATGAAACGGCTGAAGGATTGGTAGCGGTAACTGTATTAGATGATACAGATAAAGTACCTCCTACCAAAGAATAACTACTACCTGTCAATGAAGTACCATTCATGATGTTGCCATTAGTTCCCAAGTCAGGAGTTTGCAAGGCAAGAGTAGTCAGGGAAACAGCGCTGCTTGCATTGTTCGCAGTAACTGTCCAATATTCATTGCTGCTAATTCCTTGTTGTGCACTTCCTGTTGCTCCATTTGTAGCATTTACATTGATGGTTGTTGTCCCGCTTGCAAAACTTGGCTTTAATTGAGTTTGATAATATTTACTAGCCGTATTTGAACCTACAGGGAAGGTATAAGTTGTGCCACTAGATACTGTTCTCAATAAATTCCCATCAACAAAAGCGGAGCTACTTCCACCACTTATAGTTGTAAAAGTCAAAGTATTAGCACCTGTAAGAACATTACCATTTGTCAAAGTAAGTGTACCTGTTACTGTTCCATTAGCTGAAAGGCTTACAGTACTATGGGTTGCCTGATTGATAGTTAGATTATTAAAAGTAGCCGTGTTGCTGATAGTTTGAGCACTGTTTCCATTGAAAATAACAGTAGAACCTGTAGTAGTCATAGTACCAGAACCTGTAGGGGCAGTATAGTTACCAGATATAGAGATTGTTGCACCATTTATTAGGGTACGATTACCAGTAGTAGCACCTGAAATATCCAAGTTATTGTAATTGCCTGCAACTATAGATTGATTGGTTGTAGATGCATTAAAAAGTACATTACCATACCATGTTTTACCAACAGGAATAGCGGCTGAGGCACTTGTGTTTTGCGTAGCTAAAGTTCCTAAACCACTGTTGCTAAATCCTGCACCTGCTGCAAACGTAGTGGTGACAACATCTAAATAAGCACCTGTGCTAATTGTTAAAACACCATTTACTGTCAGGGTGGTTCCAGAAGTAGCTGTCACATTTGCAGCTGTATTATTTATTGTAAGATTATAATAATAAGTAGCACTATTTGTAGGAAGTGTTTGAGCGGCAGAGCCATAAAACTCTATCGTACCGACTGCACCATAGTTTTTGCCAATCGCAATCGGTGTAGCAGAAGTAGTTGTAGGAACAGCTGTCTTGATAGTACCATTATTTGTAATACTCGACAAGGTGCCTCCCAAAGTAGAAGCTGTACCCAAATCCCATGTTCCGCCAGCAGTTGTTGTTAAGGTAGTTGCATTTACTGCCCCACTAGTTGCGATATTTGTACCACTTGTATTGTTGAGATTTAAGGTAGAGTAGGTACCATTAGAGACAGTTTGTCCTCCACTCAGAGAAGCATAAGTGACGGTACCTGCCCAAGTTTTACCAATAGTTAAAGGTGAAGCACTAGTGCTGCTTGTAATTATCGTTCCATTATTAGTGATGCTAGCGACCCCCAAATCATAAGTTGTCATGTCGAAGGTGCCACCTGCTGTTGTAGTCAAGGTACCACTCGAAGTGATAGTTCCATTTGCAGTATTTGTACCACTTGCATTACTAAGAGTCAAGTTGGTATAAGTAGCAGAAGGAATCGTTTGACCGCCTGTAGTCAGTGCAAACTGAACAGTGCCACCGTAAGTATATCCTGAAGGAATTGGTGTAGAAGTAGTGTTGCTTGTCTTGATAGTACCACTATTTGTTACAGCAAACGAACCGCCTCCAATCAATTGATAAGTGCTACAATCCAAAGTATTGCTTGCATTCACTGTTAATGTTTTGGCTACTGTGGTAGCACTTCCCAAAGTAACACCACCGATACCATTGAGGGTAAGATTATTTACATTACTTGTAAATAGGCTGGCAGGAAAAGTAATGGGAGAAGTATTGGTAAATGAAATAGTTGCACTTCCATTACTTGCATCCATACCACCTGAAGAAAGTGTAGGAGCGGAAGCAGTTGTACCAAAAGTTAGGGTATTTGCACCAACAGTCAGGGTATTACTGCCCAATGCCAATACATTATTGATGGTTACAGCACCTGCCAAAGTTGCGCCTGGTGAAGAGAAGGAGTTATTTAAAGTAAGGGTATTAAACTTTGTGGTACCAATACCTCCGATACTTTGGTTCGCTGAAGTTCCGTTTAGTGTAACATTTACTGCGTTTGCTATATTGGCATTATTACCTGTCATATCAAATGTACCAGCATTTGCAATTGCACCATTTACAGACAAGGTATGTAAGACGGCACTAGTTTGAGTACCACAAGTGAAAGAACCACCTGCGTTAACTGTTACTGCACCATTTACTGTTAATCCCGTTACTGTAGTAGAATTAGGATAAGTCAATATGCCCGAAGTACCACCACCTACAGTCACTGCATCCACGCTTAAAGACGAACCAGCCAATAAGGTTGTAGTAATACCGTCATTGACCCTAAATGTTCCGATTGAACCATTGCTACCATTTGTTTCTAATCCAGTTGTAACACTGCCTGCATAAGTGACATTTACTCTATCACTGCTATTTGTTGCACCATAAATTGGAGCGGCTGATAATGTTCCTGCAGTTCTTGTAATTGTACCATTATTTGCTATTGTTATATTATTAGTTGAGTTATTGACAATACCAGCAGTAAGTAACAAGTTATTAAATATTACTGTAGTTGCTCCATTAGCCAAACCAACATAGAAGGTGGCACCACCATTATTTAGTTGGAAATTATTTACTATTGTATTTGCCTTAAAAAGAACATAAGAAGTGCCCGCTGAACCACAAATGGTAGAATTTGTGCCAGTTATGGCAAAAGTACTACCGCTTGCACTTGCATCAATAACACCTGCATTTGCAGTACCTGAAGTTGCTAAAGAACAAGTTCCACCTGCAGTACAAGTAAAAGTGACTCCACTACTTATTATTAGCTGTTGAGAGTTGGTACTGCTCAAATTTAATCTTCCGGCCTTCAAATCATTCCCTAAGGTGATGTTACCTTTTGTAACTGTAAAGTTTCCCACAGTAGGGGTAGTAGGGTTGAAATATAGGGTAAGGGGACTTGTCGTGTTATAATTCCAATATGAATTTGTATTTCCATCAAAATAACTTGTAGTCGTATTACCTGTTAGGGTAAATGAATTACCATTTCCTAAGGTAAAGTTTTTGCCCGCTCCAGAAGCTGCATAATATAAATAACCGCTATTGCTAAAAGTTAGACTAGAGTTTATAGTTACTATATCTACAAATGTAGGATGGCAACCATCCACTGACATAGAGGTGGTTGTAATTACAAACGCACCAGCAAAAGTTACATTTAAGTTAGTAAAGTTCAATGCACCTACTGTTAGTGCACTTGATAGTGTAATAGTTGGAGTACTACCCGAATTTACATCAAAATTGACGATATCCCCTGCTCCAGGCAAATAACCACAAGAAGCACCACCTGATGTAGTACTGAATGAACCAACAGCCCAAGTACCAGTTCCTCCAATCCAATAAAGACCGTTACCAAAACTGATGTTGGTATTATTGCCACTATTGGTAGAACTAGAAGCTGTTATAGCAGCAGAAGTATTGTTTATCCAAGAAATATTACAATTACTGATAGCTGTAATCGGCGTACCTGCAAACGTGATATTTGCTACTGAACTTCCGGTAGATGAGGTTACAGTCAAGAAATTTGAATTACCAGATGAACCGTTTCCAGCTAATGTCAAAGTACCTCCATTTAAAATGGTTTGAGTAGTACCTGATGTAAACTTAAGTGTTCCTGCGACTACCTGATCTGTAAGGTTATAGAAAGAGTTAGAACCAGAAATTGTTTGTATGCCAGCACCATTAAAAGTAACCGCTCCAGCTTGTGCTGTAAAGTTTGCAGCTGTACTACCCACCCAATTACCCGCAACAGATATTGGATAATTATTTGCAGAGGTGACATCAAAAGTACCCGTGCTAGTTGGCAACGTGATATTACCAGTCACTATTATCGCTCCACCTGCGGATTGTGTTCCACTCGTGTTGCTTATAGTTAAATTATTATAGGTTGTACCTACTACAGTTTGTGCTCCAG
Organism: Chitinophagaceae bacterium; assembly: GCA_947379895.1. Taxonomy (GTDB): domain Bacteria; phylum Bacteroidota; class Bacteroidia; order Chitinophagales; family Chitinophagaceae; genus Parasediminibacterium. The sequence continues at coordinate 14,610 of CANCPA010000059.1, forward strand.
TAGCAGCACTGTAAGTAACAGTACCACTACTATAAGTAACAGCAGGAATTGGAGAACTTGAAGTGGCAGTCAGACATGATGTTTTGATTGTACCTCCATTAGTAACTGCAAAAGAACCTCCACCTGTTAATCTGTTGGTACTCATATCGAATGTCCCACCCGATGATGTAGTTAGCGTACCATTTACTGTTATAGCTCCATTTGCGGTTTGCGTACCACTAGTATTAGTTAGTAATAAGTTATTATAGGTGCCTGAATAAACAGTTTGTCCACCTGCTGTGGTATAATATTTAACTGTACCTGACCAAGTTTGAGATGCAGGCAATATTCCTTTTGTTTGGATGGTACCTGTACCTGAATTTGTAAATGACGCACCAATAGCCATTGTAAAAGTGCTCATATCTAGCGTGTTGTTTGTTGATACTGTAAGTGTAGTACCAGTTGCAAAGGTTAAGGCGCCAGTTGCAGTAACAGTATTTGAACTTCCACCAATGATTAGGTTGCCTAATGTTAGGGCAGGAATATTCTTGTTTCCAGTCATTGTAATGTTACCCGCACTAGCTGTGACAATAGTACCAGTTCCTACAGCAATATTTCCAGCAAGGGTTAAAGTATAAGTACTGTAATCTAATTTACCTTGTGTCAATGTCAAATCCTGATTTGCAGTACAATTAGCTCCTAATGAAACAATTGCTGTTCCATTAGATTTTGACACAGTTAAATAATCAAAAGTAGTGGCGCTATTAATTGTAGAATTTCCTGCACCATTAAAGGATACTGTGCGACCATTTGAAGTAAAAGTACCTGCATTTGTCCAATCGGTTGCTACATTCAAATCACCACCAGAAACAGATGAAAGTGTTAGAGCACCAGTGATACTAATATTTACAGATCCTACCACTGTAACAGGTTGAGAAGTAGAACTTAAATTAACACTACCACTACCTGTAGTTGTTAGATTAGCACCTACAGTAAATACTGCATTCAAAGCACCGGTAGTAAATGTTGCCCCTGATGCAACGGATAAACTTCCAGCCATTGCCCTTGCAGTACCTGCATCACCATTTACAACTGTAAACGTTCCACTAGCTACAGTGACATTGTTAGGATATCCCGCAGTAGTTCCAATAATACCAATTCCAGTAGCACTCCATTCGAGATAACGGGTGTAAGTTGCACCATAAGTCAATGTAGAACTTGAAGCATATTTCGGTGCAGCCGTTACATTTCCACCATTGATAGTAAATGTTCCATTAATTGTTGGGACAGTGGAGATTGTTAAAGCTCCAGTATTGAGTGTCGCATTATAAAAAGTAGTAGCAGTAGATCCATTCAAAGTAGCTGCTCCTACAAAATTGATAGTTCCTCCATCAGCACCACCTGTACCAGTTGTTGCAAGACTTCCCCCATTATTCGTAATTGTTCCACTTGCTGCAATATTGATAGTTTGTCCATTTAAAGAAACAGCACCACTAGAAAGTATCAAAGTATTGTTGACAATGATTGAACTAGCTAATGAAACACCTGCGGCATTGCTAATCGTCAAATAAGCGAATGTAGTAGCACCAGTTACAGTCTGAAGTGACGAGCCATTGAGGGTTACTAAACGAGAATTATTTGTAAACGTTCCACTATTGCTAAAATTACCACCAATCGTAACATCACCACCCGCAGTGGCACTCATCGTTAAGGTACCAGTTGAGGCAATTGAGACACCTCCAGCAATTGTAGTAGAAACACTCATGCCGGTCATATCGAAAGTACAACCAGAGTTAACGGTCAATGTTCCTGCCAAAGCACGTGAAGTGCCACCTGAACCATTTGCCAAACCAAAAGTTCCAGTCGAAATAGTTACATTATTTGGATAACCAGCTGTTGTCCCAATTGTTCCAGCACCTGTAGCATTCCATTCAAGGTAACGGTTGTAGGCAACATTATAATTTAAGGTAGAAAACGCTCCATAAATAGGTGAGGCAGATACACTACCGCCATTGATGGTAAATGTTCCATTAATGGTAGGAACAGTTGACAATGTTAACGTACCTGTATTGATAGTAAGATTATAAAAAGTTGTTGCAGAGGATCCATTAACAGTACCTGCACCTAAGAAGTTGACCAAACCTGCTGTACTTGTAGAGGTTGCATTGTTAGTGAGTGTACCCCCGGCTGCAATATTTAAAGTAGTTCCACTTGCACCCAATGTAAGTGTACCATTATTAGTTAATGTAGTAGTAGTTAGTGTTCCAGTTGAACTAAAGACCAAGCTTTTAGTACTATTAATAGTGATGCTTGACGGCGCATTTGTTACCGTACCCGTAACAGACACAGCATTATTTACTATGACCGCACTACTTGCAACAGGAATATAGCTAGTAGAATTATCTGCAGACCAAGTGCTTGAAGTATTCCAATCGCCATCAGCAATACTAACATACCCTAAAACACTAAAGCTTTGTGATAAATCTGTTCCACTTTGACTCAATATTAGCGTTCCAGATGCTACAGTTGGTGGCACTACAAAAGTAAGAGACGTATTAGAAGTTACGTTTACAGAAATAGAAACACCACCAATTGTCAAAGTTGGGGTGGGAGAATTAAACCCAAAACCACTTATTGTTATTGTCTGACCATAATAACCAGTGGAATTACTTTGAGACACTCCAGCTATTGCAGTCGGTACGATTGACCCCATTGAGAAAGTGGGCAATAGACCTGCGGAATAATACTGAGTGGTTGAAGTTGGTAAAGTGCCTGTACTTAATACAGTACCAGCACTATAGGAACCTCCTTTAGTAGTGTAAGTAGATGCATTTCCATAAGCCACTACATTTGAGGCAGTCACATTATTAGAGGCTAATAAAACTGTTCCTAAACTTGTTAAAGCTGATGAAGAGACTAGTTTCCAATATTCATTATTTACACTAGCAAGCGTACCATCAACTGTACCACCTGTGGCACTACCTGTAGAAAAAGATTCTGCAGTTAAAGTGATGGAACTACCGCCTGTATTTGGAGAACCTAAGGTAATAGGATAATAGTTAGTTGTACTGACACCTTGTCCAATAGGGAATTTATAATTGCCTGAACTTGTTGTTGCTGTCCATGCTAAAGGTCCATTTACAAAAGCAGTATTACTTCCTCCACTTATTGCAGTAGTTGAATTGCCAACAACAGTTAAAATATTAGACGCTGTAGTGGTAACAATTCCAGCAGTTAAGGTTAGGGTATTTGTAACATTTACAGGACTACCGAGAGTTACTCCCGCTGAACCTGTTGTATTAATAGTTAAATATGGAATACAATTAGTAGCACCACTACCATTGAAGGTTCCAGAAATAGTTTGTGCAGTAACATTAGATGAACCGTTCACATTAACACCCCTTGAGTTATGGGTAAAGGTGCCATTGTTTGTAAAATTTCCACCAACATATAAATCTCCTCCACCTGCGGTACTTAACGTCAGATAAGAACCTGCGGTGGCATTACTGATTGTCACATTACCTAAAGCCTGACGATAGGTGGTTCCTGAACCAAAATTCAAACCACTACTTGCAATTGTAGAACCTATGGTAACATTTTGAGGCACACCCGCACCACTCAAGGCATTTGCTTTCCATTCGGAACCTACTCCATAAGATGAACCAGAGTTGTAGGCAAGTGTGGAAGCTGAACCAAAAGTAGGAGGATTCGTATTCACATATCCACCAGAAAGTAAATTCACTGTACCATTTACCGTTGATAATCCACTACCAAAGTCTAAACCTGAAGTTAGGTTGATTGATAGATTAGAACCAAAGATTAAAGTCCCAACTCCTGAATTATTGACAACCGTTTTTGTACCAGTGATAGCAAGAACACCACCTGCAATATTTGACGTGATAGTTCTAGAAGATCCAGTTGTGTAAATATTACCTCCATTATTAGCTAATGTCAACGTTTTTCCGTTCAAATCCAATGAACCGGTATTGAGCAATTGTAATACATTACCCGAAGTTGTATTGATTTGAATATTTGTAGTTGTAGAGTCCCTAACGGTGCCTGTATTATTCAAACATAAATAGTCAAAGAATTGTGTTCCTGAACCTGAATGAATCCGTTGAGTTCCTGAACCTACAAAGAATACGGCTCTAGAGTTATTTGTCCAAGTACTACCGTTATTCACTAGGTCTCCGCCAATATATAAATCTCCGGAAGTAGCGTTCAATATCATCCCACAACTACTGTTAACAGTTAGTGTACCAGGAATACCACGGCCACCCGCAAGGGTTACGACAGTTCCAGTTGTTTGAATGGATACATTAGCAGGTATCCCTGCACCAACTGCAACCCCAGCACTAGCACCACCATTCCATTCATTTGAAGTACCATAACTTCCTCCTGTATTATAAATTAGCGTAGAATTAGCTCCAGTATAGGTAGGTACTGAACTTAAAGAACCTCCAGAATTGATTTGGATTGAACCAGCTATTGAACTTCCACCGGTAAAAGTTAGACCAACACTTGTAGCCAAAGTTGCACCTGAAGCAACAGTTGTTACTCCTGCCATAGTGGTTGTATTATTGATTGTTATAGTACCACTATTGATATTAAGTGTATTGAAAGCAAAATTACCTCCTGATACTATACTTGTAGTAGATGGACTAAAAGTAACAGTACCACTGTTGTGAGTAAATGTACCTGAAGTAGTTAGTGTAAGGTTTCCTTTGAGTGTAAGTACAGAAGTAGGTGCTTTTAAAATTGATGAGGCACCAGTAATTCCAAGATTTCCGTTGATATCTGCAGCTGAGGTAATAGTATAAGTATTAGAGGCATTAATATTTACATTATTAAATGCATTTGTTCCGGTCATACTACCCGCAATATTGTTTGCCGAAGTACCTGTGAAGTTGATAGTTCCGCTATTATTTGTAAATGTTCCATTATTTGTAAATGCACCAGAGATTGTCATTATACCTGAGTAGGCTGTCAAAGAGCCAGAAATTAATAAGCTATTGAAATTAAAAGTTGGCGAAGCAGTTGTGGTTAGAGCAGTTGTACCAGAGAAAGTTGTTGTAGCACTTGAAGCAGAAAAAGTTCCATTATTAACGACGTTTCCGATGATACTTATGCCTACACTACTATGGGTAAATGTGGCACCTGAATTAATGGTAATGTTATTGAAAGTAGTGGTTGCACCTGTAAATGTAGTGACTGCCCCACTAAATGTAATTGAACTACTATTATGCGTAAAAGTTCCATTATTGGTAAAAGTAGTACCTGCGATGTTCATCGTAGATGGAGCAACCACTGTAGCACCATTTGCAATCAACAAATCAGACAGAATAAGCGATGTACCTGTATTACTAATGGTCTGTGAACCAGAACCTGCAAAAGAAATCTGGCATTTTTTATTAGAAGCATTATATAAATTGATACTACCGGCATTGTTAACAGGTGTTCCAGTACTATTAATTGCCATTGAATGAGTAGCTACAGCACCACTATTGACCACAATGGAAGCACTTGAAGCTACATTTAGGGTTCCTAAATTTATTAACATAGGAGTAGTACTTGTTCCTATTGTCAACGTTGGATTAGAGGGAGGAACAGATCCAGAGGGGTAAACATCAGAGGTATTGTTAATCCATAAGTTAGAAATTAAAGAAGTGGTACTAGCATCTATGGTTGTGTTATGGTTGATAAATACATTGGTAATAGGCGTAACAACCGTATAAAAATTAACTGCTGAAGCACTTGAGTTAGAAGCGAATGCAGGAAGTGAAAGAATTACACCATTACTTCCAGAAGTTGAAACAACTTTCGCACCCGCAGGAATATTGGCGCCCACTACTAGTTGTCCAGCTACAACACTCGTATTACTTGCTACGCAAATACTAGTGCAAGTTGTATTGCTGGAAAAACAGGTTAACGTATTAGCACCCTTTACTCCAGCATTTGAAGGAGCTGAAGATATTGTTATACAATTAGGATTTCCTGCAACATTGATAGCTGTAACATAGCTAGTGTTAGCTACACTAGAACCACCAATCGGCATACCCACTAAAACTCCTGCTGTAACAGCATTGGTACTCAATTGTATAGTCGTATTTCCACCTAGTTGATTACCAAAAGTGAGAACAGTACTAGCAGTTATTGTATTTGTAGAAATAGTTGTACTTACTGTAATGCTAGGGTCGGAAGAACTATAGGCAGTAACATAAGAATTAGCAGGCACATTTGTGCCAGTAACAGGCAATCCTGCAACAATATTTGCATTAGCAGCACTCAAAAAGATTTTGGAACCACTACCTGTTGCACTTGCAATAGAGTTTTGAGTAAATCCAGAAGAAGAACTAGCTGCACTAACATTCAAAGTAATAGAACCTGAAGTAGCCAAAGTTGTAGAAGCGGCAGCTGTACCACCTGCAGCAGCTGGCGCAGGTTTACTTGCAGATGTGGCGGTTACCCAACTTGAACCATTGTAATAGTCCCAATTGGTAGCACTATTAAAAGTTGCTCCTGAAGCATTCGTACGATAGTCTCCAGTAGTTACTGTTTGTCCAAACCCAACAAACACCATCATCATCAACCCCAATACTATGGCGAATTGTTTATCAACTAAAGAACCAAAACGAGAGAAGAGTGTATTATTTTTCATATAACTATTTTTAAAAATCGAGCAATCATTTGTTTTTGTAGCTTTTGTGTTACTACCATTTCCTAAAGCAAGCATAATCAACCGTGTCTTAATAATAAAAAATAATATTCCTAAATTTAAGAATACAAAATAAATGTATTACCCAATTGATGAATGGTTTAAATGTTGCAACAAGTTGTTTCAAATGACCAATCAAATAAAGGGATAACATTTTCTTTAAACACTAACTTCAGAGGGTTACTTTTTATTACGGCAAGAATTGTAACCAATTTTCATTTTGCAAATCTTATGCTAAAGTAGTTGATAGGATTTATAAAATCAAAAAAACGCCAAAAGAAATGTCTTTTATGTTTCCAACTAATTAATGTAACAAGCTGTTTGCCTCTACAGATTTGTTTGTAATACTCTTTTAATTTAAAAGATACCAAAAAAAATATTCGATAAAAATAGAGACAGATTTTTCATCTACAATTGGGATTGTTTCATTCTACATATAGAGACAAGGCATGTCTTGTCTACAAAAGGAGAGACTTTCCTTATATCTAGATAGCTATCAAATAAAAGGCATTACAAATATTTCGCTTTCAAACTCTATTTAATAGTACCAATGTCAAAACCTTTATGCAATTGTCTTTCTGATAATGACACTAACAGGACCTCGCTCATGATGCCCGTTTTCATATCTACCTCTAATATGACACGTTTTCTTTATATCACTAACCTCAAAATGCATGATATGTTTGGCAGTCGAAACAATCACACCATTTCCAAAAACGAGAGCAGCATCTGCAATATCTTCATCTGTAATACAAGTTTCCAAAAACAAAATATGACCATGCGGCATTGCTGTGGAATTTGGTGTTTCAGGATTTGCAATTACAACAGTTATCTGCAAATAAGCAGTATGTCCGATAGTAATAAGTGGACTAAAAGTTACTACAGGGATTTTATTACCATGATGCCATTCGATAATATTCAAGATTCTCTTGTCATCAGCACTAATTTTAGTACTAGGAATATCAGCGACAAGCAAGTTCAAACCATTTTTTAATCTTTCGATTAACAAGTTATTGTCATTAGTTACAAATTTTGTTCGTTTACTAACATCAAGATAATCTTTTCGATTATCGTCAAATAAGACCTTGTCATCTTTCACTTTTTTCAAGTCCTGTGCCTTATTACCAAATATTTCCTGTCTGTCAATATCCGTCATATAAGGAACTGCAATATCAAAGAACTCACTTACTTCGTGAATCTTTGTTGCAAATTTTATTGTTTGATTCATAAATTTCTTTTTTTCAATACGTTAATGTAATATAACAATTGCCTTCATTTATTTTTGAGACCAATCGTTATGATAAATAAAGAATTCTTCGAACTAGGAATTCCTTTCTGTATCCATTGGGAAAGATTCGCTGACCATAAGGCAAGTTTCGTCATGTTAAGTGAATGTTCTCCAAACCATGGAATCTGTTTCATCATGGTTCTTGAGACTTTGCTTAACCATTCAGAACTTTATTCTATGGTTAGGGAAAGATTCCCTAACCACGAGAAGACTGACCTTGAGTTCAAGAAATCGCTATTAACCCGCTCTTGATATTCCCTTGTTATGATGAACAGTAGCAGTTTGTGAGAAGTAAGAAAAAATAAAGTTTTTGAAGAAAGGATATGAATCAGAGTGATTGCTGCCTTTTCCCACGGAAGGGGTAATGACTGTTGCAATCATACTATTTATAAACATGGTACAAATTGAACCCCTTTATTTTTCTCCACCAAATAATCCTTTACTAAATGCCTATTTTTCGGAATATTTATCTCCTTTTAAGACAAATAGTCTATTTGAAATTATGGATTTACTTGATTCAATTAATTTGTTTTGCTTTTACGATACAAATTATTTTGAGTAAACCATTATGGTGTGATGGTTAGTTTCATTTGTTTAATTACAGATGATTGATTGCTGCCATTCACATTCGTCGCAACAAATGTGATATCATAAGAGCCTGCTTTTGAGAATAAATACCGAAAGTCGTTTAATTGAAAACTTGTATTTTTAATAGCAACCCCTTGATCGGGTGAAACTTGGTTAAAATCCATCGGCTTAGAAATCACCCAATCTTCATCAATATTGTTGGGGAATCCTGGTAAAAATTTCAGAGTAGTGGCTGCAACACTCCATTTCAAAGAATCTCCTCTGACACTAGTAGCTTGAAAACCGGCAGTATTAATATCATCTGCAACATTACCTACACAACTATCAGGAAAGAAGTTAGTTACCTGAAAATTGCCAATAATCCACTGTCTTGCTTTAGTGCCATTTGCAAAATTGGTCTGGTATTTAAAGGCAATATAATACGGGTTTCCCGCTGATTGAAAACCAGAAAGGTCAACTATTCCGGAAGGCGTGCTAGCTGTACCTGTAGAAAGTGTGGCCTTATTGGTAATATCAATCCATTTGGCTGAATGGATACTGTTAGAATCCAAAGACCCATTAAAATTATTGGAAATCAACAAGGCCAAATTACCGGTTTGGTTGCCTTGAGATACTGATGAAACAAATTGTAATTGTGTGATGCCACCCGAATCAGTTAATCTGTTCCTATTCTGATAATTAAACCCGGCCTCACCTGAACAGTAAACTATAAAGTCTGGGTTTCCTGAAATATTGAACATAACAGTATCTCCAACCT
>CANCPA010000060.1 GCA_947379895.1 Chitinophagaceae bacterium
TTTAGTCAAATAAATTCCTAAGTTCTAGTAAATTAAAGGTTAGTATTTTATTGATTTTAATTATCAAAATAAATTTATTCAATCATTCATTAATAATTAATCAACAGTTTACGAAATTACCCAAGTGGCTTTACTAAAAAGTACAAAATGTGTATTCACATTGAAATTCTAAAATCATAATAGATTAACTATTTAAATATAATCTTTCAATTTTTAAGTCTTGCTTCACATATAAAAATTGTTCTTATTCACAAAAGAAATGAGATTGAATGAATTCAATTTCAGATTGATTTAATTTCAAATCAGCTTATTTCAAAGTGTTTTAACTCTATTTGACTTCTTAATCAGGTGATTCAGATAGTTTTTCGGGTGATTATGAACCCCGCTTACGTTTTTTGAATATTCACCAAGGTTATTTGAATCTCCGTCAAGCTGCTGTAAAGTTCGCCAAGGTTATTTAATAATCAAATGAACTGAAAATGCATTCAAATCAGGTGAAAATGGAACAGGACAAGTTGGGCAATGGTTTCCCTACCTGATTTTAGATTCAAATAAGCTGAAAATGCTTTCAAATCGGGTTAAAATGGAACAGCATTTTGCGTGTTTACATTTAGAACAAAGTAAATACAAGGAACATAAGGTTTTTGATTGCAATAATTTGTAGGAAAGTTTCAAAAAAGATTGCTAATCCTCGTGTTGATTTGTCAAACCCTTGTAGTCTTTGTTGTAAAATTACCTGAGTGATAACTAAAAGTTTAATAACTTATAGCTATTTCTTTTGAATCCTGACTTATACCAAATGGATTAACTGCTAATACTTTATAATAATAATTTGTTCCCTTCTTTACGTGTTTATCTGTGTAGGACGTTTCAATAATTTCCTTCTCTACAATTTTATAAGGACCATCTTTTGTATTAGCCCTTTCTACTGCATAAGTCATAGCTTTCGCAGTGTTCCCCCACTTCAATTCAATGTGCTTACCTTCTGTATTCACCGATAAGCTATCGGGAATATTTGGCATTCTATCATCAGCGGGAATTGCTTGAAAACGACCACGTAACAATGCTACTTTTTTGTCTGCCTTAAACATAGCAGTTATTACTGCTTTAAAAACAGAGGGTTTTCGCTCAAAATTCACATCCCACATAAGACAATCACAATTTCGTCCTTTCCAAGAATATTGATCAGTCATTCCCCATACAACAAAAGTTGTAAAATTGAAATTTGCTACTGCAGCATTCAACATTGCGGTCCAGGCTACAGGAGAAAATGATGAATGCATGATATCTGTTTCAGTCATAGCAACCCTAATTCCTAAGTCTGCATATCTTTTGATATTTAAATAAATACCAAATTCGTCAGCAACATTATTTATATGACTTTCTAATCCAACTCCATGAATAGGAATCCCTCTTTTTACCAAGCCCTTTACAAATTCATAAATCAAATCAGCTTTAACTTTTTCTTGCGGAAAATTCATTTCCCCGCTATAATCATTTAAATATAAATATGCTTTAGGGTCTGCCCGATGAGCATAAACAAAAGCAGAATCTATATAATCTGGTCCAATAATTGAACGCCAATGTGTATTTTTTAAACAACCTCCATCCCAATCAGGCTTATCTAGTATCGCTTCGTTTACAAGATCCCATTCATTTATTCTACCTTTAAAATGGCCTACAACATTATCAATATGAGTTTTCATTATTTTTAGCATACCCTCTCTTGTTGGGTGACCATGAACAGAATAATACCAAAGCCAACCAGGTTCACTCCAATGCCATATTAAACAATGTCCTTTTACTTTCATCCCGTGTTTTTCTGCAAAATCAACCACAGAATCTGCAAATTTGAAATCAAACTTACCTTGCTTTGGTTCAACCATATTAAATTTCAACGAATTACCTGGAATGGTAAAATTGAAATTATTTGAAAGAGAATCCATCATCTGTGGCTTTAGACCTTGAGTGGGGGATCCAAAATTTAAGTTGATAACTTTAGCATAATCCCTTAAATATTGGGCATAAACAGTTTGAGTATAAAATGGATTTATACACGAAAGAAATAATATTGTTTGTAAAATAATTAATCGCATATTTTTTGGCATATTCTTTTACATTTTTAGTGATTGTCTGAACTTTATTATAAATGGTTATAAACCATTCTATAAAATAAAGGGGAAGAAATCATTGTTCTACTATTAAAAAAGATGCAAAAGAAGTTAAATATTACATCTCTTTTAAAAAGCTAAGAGTTAGAAAGAAACAAAAGTGAGTCCTAATTACTATTGATGAATATGTAGATTTAACAGCATAAAATCTCCTCATCTCAAGTAGGACGCCTTTTCGATTATACACGAAGGCTTAAAGAAGATATATAGCACAACATTGATTTTTAAAATTGAACTAATTAATTAAATTTATTTTTTCTTTTTTAAACTCAAGAATCTGAAAGGGCATTACAAATTTTACGAAAAATTACAAACTATATTTATTTAAATAGTAATCAATCCCCAAAAAAGATTGTAATATCAAAGGAGATAACTCCTAGAAACAATACATTTCATAAATAATGAGAAGTTTGACTAAAGAAATTATCTAAAAACTAATGGTCAAATTAAATTTCTAATCTCTAATTACTTCTTAAAACTAAAAAACAAATAGTTTATTGTATTTATTTCTATATTCTATTGGCGTAAGACCTGTAACCCTTTTAAATATTGTTCGAAACGCTTTTGCGTCTGTGTATCCGATTTCATACATCACTTCATTCATATTCTTACGGCTGTTTTCGAGGCTTTTTTTGGCTAGCTCAATTTTAACTCTATTAATATATTCTAAGACTGAATTGTTTGTTGCTAATTTAAACCTTCTTTCAAAACTCCTTCTTCCAAGTGAAACCAAGCTAGCCAAATCGTCAATGGTAATTTTTTTATTTATATTAAAATCAATAAAATCTTGCGCCTGTTTTACGGCTTGGTCAGAATGATTTTTCTGACCTTGAAATATAGCAAAGGCACACTGACTTTCTCTATCGATGTCGATGGCAAAATATTTTGAAGCCAATATAGCCGTTTGCCTATCGGTATATTTTTCCACCAAATAAAGCAATAAGTTCCAATACGACATTGCCCCACCACTTGAAAAAAGCCGATTTTCTTCAGTAACAATGCTACCTTCTATTACTTCTACATTTGGAAATAGGTTTCTAAACTGATTCTGAAAACCCCAATGAGTTGAACATTTTTTTCCATCAAGTAATCCCGTTGAAGCCAAAAGAAATGCACCTACACAAAGAGAAGCAATTGTTGCACCGCTATTATACCTTTCATTAATCCAAGGCAACAATTGCAAGTTAGTTGAAATAGCATATTCCATATCTCCAAATAAAGCAGGAATTATTACTAAATCTGTTTGGTTAACATCTTTCAAAAGATGTGTTGTATTTATTGTAAATAATCCATCATTAATTTTAACTTCCTTATTTAAACCAACTAATTGTATCTCAAATATTGGCTGTTTTCCCGCTGCCATCATAAATTGATTGACTGCAGAAAATAAATATTGCGGGTCGGCAATTGCTTGCAAGACTGCATTTTGGGGAACAAGTATGCTTACAATCATTCTTAAATTACGTTTAGGTAGGCGAAGAAAAGAATAATTTGTCGTAAAACACCCTTTTTTTGTCGTTTTTGCAATTCTATATTTTAAATTAAATGCCACATCTTTGTCTTATCAATTCATCCCAATAATAAAGAGTTAGTGTAATTACAATAATGTTTTATCGAATTTCAAAAATTCGACTATTCATTAGTTAGAAATCTATTTTATTTGTGATATAAATTGAATTTAAAAAATAAGTAAAAACAAAATGAGCAACTCAAAAATTACAGTTCAAGCAATTATTAAAGCAGAATCAACAAAAGTTTGGGAATATTATACTTCCCCGACCCACATTATCAATTGGAATTTTGCTGACCCTAGTTGGCATTGCCCTAAAGCAGAAAACGATATGCAAATTGGAGGAACCTATAAGGCAAGAATGGAGGCTAAAGATGGTAGTTTTGGCTTTGATTTCGAAGCCATTTATTCTGAAATCATCGATGGAAAAGAATTTACTTATGGATTTGGTGGAAGAAATGCTACAGTCAAATTCATAGATTTAAGTAACAACCAAACAGAAGTGATTGTATCTTTTGACCCGGAGAATGTTAATCCTATTGAAATGCAAAGAAGCGGGTGGCAATCTATTTTAAATAACTTTAAAAGTTATACAGAAACTAATTAAAATTAAAATAATAGAATAAATGAACAAGGATAAAATAATTTTTTGGGTAACTACAGTTATTATTTTTCTATTTGAAGGAGTAATGCCTGCATTAACATATCAGACTGCGATGGCAAAAGAAGGCATTCGACATTTAGGATACCCCGAATATTTTGGTAATTCCCTAGTCGTATTTAAGGTTTTAGGTACATTGTCATTGATTATTCCTCAGGTGCCTAAGCGAATAAAAGAATGGGCTTATGCTGGTTTTGCTTTCGACTTTTTATTCGCGTCTATTAGTTATTTTGCCATAGAAGGAGTTGTTTTCTTCTCTTTTTTCCCTTATATTTTTTTAGGAATCTTGGCCATTTCATATATCTATTATCATAAGATAAATGATTCCTCCATAAATTAAATTTATTATAGATGTCATTTCAAGCATATATAGACAATATAAAGTCTAAAACTAGCAAAAGCCCTGAGGACTTTAAACAACTTGCAGAAGCAAAAGGTTTCTTGGAAAATGGTGAATGGTAAAGAAGGTAAAAGCTACACAAATTACAAATTGGTTGAAAGAAGAATTTCAATTGGGACATGGTCATGCAATGGCAATTTTTATGACTTTCAAAGGAAAAGAAGATTAAAATATATGAAAAATAAAATTACACCCTGTCTTTGGTTTTGTGCTGATAGTGGCAAAATTTCAAATGTAATCGCCTATTACAAAACTATTTTTGGTGACATATTCGAAGAAGGAAACACTATGCCTCTTGGAGAAACACCGAGTGGTAATACGGAGATGTGTCAAGTGAAAATATTTGGGCAACCTTATACTTTTATGAGTACGGAAAAAGAACATCATCCTTTTAATGATTCATTGGCGCTTGCTATTAATTGTGATGACCAAAATGAACTTGACAAATATTGGAATTACTTTACAAAAGAAGGTAAAGAAGTACAATGTGGGTGGTGTATTGACAAATATGGACTAAGGTGGCAAATAATACCCATAAATTTAGGTGAACTGATGAGTAAACCGAATGCATGGCAAGTAATGATGAAACAGAAAAAAATTATAATAGCAGAATACTAATAATTTAGAGTTTTACCAAATGAATACAAGGATTCTACAAAGATTCACAAGGTATTATTGTTTGTAATCATACATATTAATAATTTTCATTAGTAGCCTTTTTGTTCCTTGTTTTCATTAGATTACTTTTTGTTTAACTAACATTAAAAATTGCATATATGGCACTTATCAATCCACACATTAATTTTAACGGAAATGCTGAAGAAGCTTTCAATTTTTATAAATCAGTATTTGGTGGAGAATTCTCACTAATTATACGATTTAAAGACATGTCTAGTCCTGAAAATCCTGTATCAGAAAGTGAAGCAAATAAGATCATGCACATTGCTTTGCCTATAGGAAAAAACACTTTATTAGCGAATGATGTACCTGAAATATTAGGCAAGGTAAATGAAAATGAAAACAGGTCTAAGATTTGTGTTCATGCTGAAAGCCGTGAAGAAGCAGACAAATTATTTAATGGACTTTCAGTTGATGGAAATATTGAATGTCCAATTGCAGACAGTCCATGGGGATCCTACTTTGGAATGTTTAGAGATAAATATGGTATTGAATGGATTGTTGACTTTGATGCAAAATATAATTGATAATTATATAAAAATATTGTCTCGATGGAAAATAGCAATTTCAATATGACCTTTTTAGTTACTCAAACTCCTGAAGAAGTGTTTGAGGCAGTTAAAAATGTTCGTGGTTGGTGGTCTGAAGATTTAGAAGGTAGTTCAGCAGAAATCAATGATGAGTTTATTTATCGTCACGGCAGTTTTCATTATTCGAAACATAAATTAACAGAAGTTATTCCCTGTCAAAAGATTGTTTGGCTAACGTTGGACAGTAAACTAGCTTTTGTGGAAAAGCAAGATGAATGGAACGGAACAGAAATGATTTTTGAAATTTCAACAGATGGTGATAAAACAAAACTAACAATCACCCATTTAGGTTTGATTCCTGACTTTCAATGTTTTGAAGGGTGTTCAAAAGGTTGGACACACTATTTAAAAAACAGTTTATTGCCATTCATCACCACAGGGAAAGGTATACCTGACCCCAAAAAATAAATTAAATCATGAATACAATTGGATATTTTGAGATTCAATCCTCTGATCCCAAAAGGGAGATAGAGTTTTATAGTAGTATTTTTGGTTGGACTTTTTTCAGAGAACACAATGTTCCTATTGAGTATTATCGAATTGAAACAAATAGTATTAATGGGGGGCTTTTAGCAAGACCTGTTAAGACACCTCCGATGGAATACGGAACAAATGCTTTTGTTTGTTCTATTCAGGTTGAAAATTTTGATAAGACTAGTGCATTAATTTTGGGGAATGGAGGTAAAATTGCTATGGCAAAATTTGCAATTCCCTCACGTTGTTGGCAAGGATATTTCTTAGATGAGGATAATAATACTTTTGGAATATTTGAAGTAGATGTAAATGCGAAATAAGCTTGTTTGTAAATAGCTTAATATTTAATTGTATGGATTGTTCATATTCGGGCAAAGGGGCGATGCAATACATGAAGCAATTTTTCTGTTTAGTTTGAGCGATAATAATGTTAAATCAATGTATAATGAGAAGAATAATATCTTTTTCATGAAAGCTAATTTTATGTTATTGAAACTTAGTGAAATTTGGAAAGTGAACCTCATTATAATTTAAATCTTATGAAGCCATAACTTTCCAAATTCTCTATGACAATAATGACCTTAATTTTAATTTTTCGCAACAAAACCTTCTTTGACCATTCTTTTATAAATCACAAATACGATGTCTTTCATCATTCTATTAATTCCTCCCGGATCTGTGGATTTGGTTATGCCCGACCAAATTATCTTATCTTCTTTGATTGAAAAAACATTGGTTTCTACTGTAAATGTTTTTGTGGTTGCAAAATATTCAGGCATTGCATAAAAGGGTAGACTACGTGAATAATAACCACTAAAGTTTCTATTATAAATTGGAGGATAAAATTCGTCACCAGTAATATAAGATTTCTCCTTTTCAACATCTACTAAACGCATTGTAATTGCTCCATCAAAGCCATCTTTTGAAATCTTTTCTCTTAAAGCTTGTTCGTTTTTCTTGTTAAAGTCAGCATTTAAATAATTGTAAGAAGCGACACCTTTACCCTTTAAAAATGTAACCATTTGGTCTTCCGATTTATGTCGGGCTGTTTCAGTTTTAAATAATGCTACAACTAGCACTTTATCAAGATTATTTAAGGACACTTGCTTGTCGGGTTCTCTCCAACTACTCGTAATTCTTGTTGAATTACAGGCTACCATTACAGTAATCAAACAAATAAATGCGGGTAAAATCAACTTTCTCATAACTTATCTATTTATAGATTGTCTGTTTCTCAAGCCTCTAAAGTTTATCAATAAAGGCCGAAACAGAATGAGACAAAGGTGATAACTACTGAGGCTTTAGTTTTTATATAACTCATTGAATATGTTGCATCATTCTTAGCTTTCTTAAGTCACTTCACTCCAATTTCTAAACACCAATCCTTTCAATCTTTAATATTTTTATACGTTCTTGATTTCCTTTATTTTGTATCCCAATTGATACTCACTATAATTTCATTTCTTCTACCAAATAACTGAAAAGGAGGATTGTACCCCAAAAATCTAAAGCGACCAAAGTAGGTTAAGTTATTCTTTTTAAGTGCCTCTTCAAGAAGTCCCTTATACTTTGCAATTCTTTCACTTGAGGCAAAACCGCCAAATTCTATTGCAGCAACATATTCATCTGTAGTTGTTTCTATTTTCACTCCAGAATCATTCGGTTGAGGTAAGTTCTCTTTATGATATTCTGGAGGCATTACAAAACTCATAGTTGATGCAGAATCATTGATATCCATGTGAACGGGTGCAGTCATCGCAATTTTTGTGTTGTTGCTGTTGCCACCAAAAATATAACCTGCCAATTTTCTAAAACCAGAATTGCCTAAGTCCTTATATGTTTTTGCAGATGAAGTGATAGTGGCCATTGTTACTGAAGGATAGAAACGGATTTCAAAATCCTTTACTTTGCGAATTACTTTATAGGGTTGTATTGATGATTTTCCTGTTGCCATTGATGTATATATTTGAAAAACGATTCCCAATCCAATTAATGTACTTACTATGATAATTATCATTTTCATTTGTCCTTAATACTTAAAATAATTTGGTTTGCAAAAACTATATGACTAAAATTCATTAGGTTCATGAGAATCTATCACTCTAATCATTTTATCAGTGTTATAATTGTTTTGTCATTTTTAATTTACTCAAATCAAATCCTTTATCCTTCAACCTATTCAATATGCCCTTATAAATAACCTCCTCCATCTTTGGTGTCCTTGAAAGAATCCAAAGATATTTTCTATTCGGATGACCAACTACTGCATAGCTATAATCTTCTGCTAAATCAATAATCCAATATTTTCCACTAAAAGGCCAAAAGAATTGAACTTTTAGCTTGGCATTACCACTATTTTTAACTACAAATGCTTTACCCTTGATGTACGAACTTGTGCCTTTTATACTATCCTTTTGGCATCTGTTTTCAACAGTAACATATCCATTTTCAGTTAATGTATACTCTGCTGTTGTACAATTACAACCTTTTTGAAATCGATTTGGAAATGAGGCAATTTCAAACCATTTACCTGCATATTTTTCCAAATTAACATATGGAACAGTTTGAAGTGTCTGAGATCTTGTTTTTTCAGTCAACATTAATAACATAATAATAAAGATTAAACAATATTTATTCATAAATATATAAGCATGATTGTACTAAATAAAACCATCATTATACAATTTGTAACGGAGTTTGTTTGACTGCAATAGTTTTTCAATTAAAACCATAGCATTCAAACAGCTTTCTCCATCATACAAATTAATTAAAACATTTCATTTATATCATAGTCTAATGCCTTCAAATGAAACTTGGCATAAGGATGTTCTACTGACTCCAATTTCCAGATTGCCTCAGCTGTATTTGGAATTATGACATTGTTTCTTTCGGCATAATTACTTGGCCGAACTATCCACGTTTCCAATTTATCCTCACTCATAAATCTCTTAGACTCCATTTCTATTATCTCACCTAAACTATTAAAAGTGACAATCAAGTAAATAGAAAGACCATTATATTCAAATATTAGTCTTGCCGAATTTATATCAATAGCTTCCCAATGTAATCTAGTATTTGGTAATAAATTTGTTGGCACCCAAACACTTTCTGAAAGCCAACGAAGTAATTCCCCTTGATTATAGGCATCTCCCTTTACATCTACAATCTTAATGACTGAAAGTAACGACACTACTAATCGCCCCTTATCCTTCAGAAACATATCCCTTGCTGTAAAAAAGTTAGTGTTTCCCTTCCAAACAAAACCAGGTTTAAAGACAGAAATATATTGCTCTCCATTGATACTCACCCACCCCTTTTCTAGATTTGGTTTGAAATTACCATAATGAGTCAGTCTTGCTGAGCTAATAAAGGGTTGTCCATCTTTTAGCACATGCTTGAAATAGCGTTGAACAGGTTCGGGTAACCCTTCTATTTCAGAATAATAAAAACAATGATGCGAATTTGATAAGGAAGCTGCAAAAAGTTGTTTTACCTCTTTTTTAAATTGCAAATACAATATAATCCTACCAATCACAAGTGGTAAAAACAGTAACAGAATGAATATTTCTACTAATAACATATCGACTTTTAATACTTATGAATTAATTGATTTGAATGGAGTTGGACTCAATGAATACTAAAATAAGATTGCATTAAATCAAGCAAGCATTTTTCCCTTTATTTCAATTAACACCTACAACCTTTTGTCATTTACCTAGTACCTAATACCTAAAACGTACAACTAAATCTGGTCGAATCCTAATTCTTCAATCTCATCTAGCCAATGTTTCCTTTTTTCAGGTGTTGATGACCGAATGCTTGAAAATGAAGTAATCTTTACCGAACTTATACCACAAAAACCAAGTATAGCTGTTTTCATTGAGTTGTGCCCCGGACTTTTATAAACAAGAAAATAGTACCATTTAGGTGCATCCATTGTAACAATAATTCTCGCCGTTTTTCCTTTCAATAGCTTATCACAAAAAGGTGAATCATCACTATAATTAAAGGCAAAGCCAGGTAAAAACACCCTGTCAATGAATCCTTTTAATAAGGCAGGATATGTACCCCACCAATTTGGATAAACGAATACGATATGTTGTGCATCCATCATATCTTGTTGAATATCTTTCAAATCGGGCTCCAATTCCATTCGTTCCTTATAACCATGTTCGAGATTTGGATTGAAATTCAAATCAATCAGATTGACTAATTTGCAATTTGCACCACTCAATGAGGCCCCCTCCTTATAGCTTTCAGCTAAACTAAAGCAAAAGCTTTCCTTATCCGGGTGTCCATTTATGACAAGTATCTTTTTCATATAGCAATTATTGATTATTTACCTTCCTCCCTCTTTTCCACACTTTTACGCCCTCGTACCATATCACCGAAATAAAACCTACACCCACTGAAATGACTATCTGCAGTGGAGTTAGTCGTTTAAATTGAAAGAAGTTAATTAGTGGATCAACAGTCAATAGCAGCACTAGGATAGCCACCGTAATACTGATGATGAGTAATACTAAATTGTTTTTATAGCGTAAGGTAGTGAGAATTGAATAATGAAACGAGCGATTGACAAGTGTTAGAAAGATGTTAGCTGCAATCAAAACTGTAAATACCATTGTTCTTAATATTCCTTCATCAAGACCTTTAAAGATGGCATATTGATAAGTAATCAGGGTCCCTAAGGTGATTACTAACCCTTGAACTAAGCTCGTAGTTAATTCTTTGAAACTAAAGAAATCATTGGAAATTGGTCGGGGCTTTTGTAACATCGTATCTTTTTCCATCGGTTCATTTTCATAAATGATCGAACAGGTAGGGCCCATGATCAATTCAAGAAATATAATATGCACAGGAGAAAAGATGTTTGGATACTTCCATCCTAACGCCAAAGGAAGGAATACAGTGAGGATAATAGGAATGTGGATTGACATAATATATTGTATTGCCTTTTTAAGATTGGTATAAATTCGCCTGCCCATTGCTACTGCATCTACCATCTTTGAAAAATTGTCATTTACCAATATCAAGGACGCCGCTTCTTTGGCAATCTCTGTTCCTTTTTTCCCCATCGCAATGCCAATATGTGCAGCTTTCAGTGCAGGGCCATCGTTCACTCCATCCCCTGTCATTGCTACAATTTCATGGGCATCTTTCAGTGCATTGATGATTTTAAGCTTTGCATCAGGAAACATTCGTGTAAATAGTTGACAATTTAATACAGCATCCTTTAGTTTCTCAGGTGAAAGTGCCATCAACTCTTCGCCTGAAATATTCTTCTCATAGCCTTTGAAACCTATTTGTTTGGCTATTGCTGTTGTCGTAATGGCATTGTCGCCCGTTAAAATCTTGACAGTAATCCCTGCTTTGTAGAAATGATTGAGGACTACATTGATATTTTTCTTGGGAGGGTCATAAAAGGCAACAACCCCTTTGAAGGAGAATGAAAGTTCTTGTTGAGTAGCTGGAAATTCTTTAAGATTTGAATCGCCTTCCGCAACGCCTAAAACCCGATATCCATCCGCGGCAAGTGCTTTTATGGCTGCTTCTATTTGTTCTATTTGCTCTGTACTTAGATTAGTTGTATTTAAAAATGCTTCGGGTGCACCTTTTGTGGCAATGATGGTATTGCCTTCTTTGTTTTTCCAGATATGTGTCATCATAGGTGGCTTCCCTCCTAGCGGATATTCACGAATTAACTTATAGGATTTTCTTTCGTCAATAGCAGCTGATTTTTGATAAGCAGTATGCAAGGCAATTTCCATCGGATCGAAGGGAATTGGTTCACTCGCCCACATCGCCTGTTGAATCAAATTAATACTTTCTTCACCTAATTTGTCTTCTAATGAAACTATCTGATTGGATGAAAGAACATACAGTTTGGCAAGATTCATCTTATTTTCAGTGATTGTACCCGTTTTATCCGTACAAATTACAGTGGCACTCCCTAATGTTTCCACCGTTTTCATTTGTTTTACTACAATGCCTGCCTTCATCAACCTAAATGCTCCTAATGCCATAAAAGTGGTAAATGCGACAGGAATTTCTTCTGGCATAATACTCATTGCCAATGTTAATGCCTTCAACAAACTGTCTAATAAATTACGAGAATGCACAAGGTTAATTCCCCAAACAATCAAGAATACAATCCCTCCAATAATCACCATTACTTTTACAAATCCATTAATCTGTATTTCTAAAGGTGTTTTTTCTTCTTTTATTGTTTCCAAACTCTTGCCAATCTTTCCTAAGCTAGTTTCGTTGCCAATTGCCGTTATCATGGCTATTGCCAAACCACTCACCACTGTAGTTCCACTGAAAACCATTTTTAAATCACCTTCCTGTTCTTTGTCCTTGAAAACAGGCATCGACTCGCCTGTAAGAATTGATTCATTGACCGAGAAATCATTTGATTGAATGATAGTACCGTCGGCTGCCACAAAAACGCCTTCTTCAATCATCAAACTATCACCTACTACTAAATCTGTACTCTTTATTTCAGTTACTTCGCTATTTCTAATTACTTTACAAGTGGGCTTAGTGAAATCCTTTAATTTATTGAGGGCGTTTCTACTACGGGAATCCTGATATAAGGAAATACCTACTTCAAATACTATTGCACAAGACAAAAAGATGGCATCACCTTTTTTACCGCTAATAAAATAGATAAATGCTGCCACAAAAAGCAATAAAACCATCGGTTCCCTTATCAGATTCCAACAGATATGTAAAAATGTATATTCCTTTTTATGTTCAAGTTGGTTAATACCAAATTTACTTCTAGCAGTTTGTACTTCTTGTGAAGTAAGCCCCTTTATATTATAGTTATTATGCGGCATAAGAAAATTAATTTATTGTGGCTTTTAGAAATTAATCAGGGAATGAACTACCTATTATTGAGAATTCAAATTAAATAATAGGTTTTCGTTGTTTTGTAGAGACAAGGCATGCCTTGTCTCTACCCTTGCATTTCCTATCTCTACCCTTGTATTTCCTGTCTCTACGTTGGTTTGCCTTACATGTTTAACATTTACCATTTTATGGTACCCCTCTTTTTCTAAATGTATCTGTCTAATCCATCCTTACTTCCCAATTACCTGAGTAAACCGTATCATTTTGAATATAAAGAAACAACATATCTGTAGCGCCAAAATCTGCAAACGTCATTACTCTTTGAGTTCTAGCAGGTAGAATAACCGAATTACCTACTTCTGCCCCATCAACAACATGGGTAGCAAAGAATTTATTGGGAAAATCAGCCTTGTTTTTCAAGGTAAATACTGAATTACTCACAATGTTTTCTCCAATACATAAAGAAGTGCTTTCGGCCAAAACAAGTCCTGTTTTTACAATAGCCCTACTTTTGTTTCTACCAACTAATAAGCTGAAATCAAAGTAAGTAAGGCAAGTAGTTCTGTCTGGCCAAAATTTGCCTCCTACAGTAAACATGGCCTTCATCAAGGCATCTTCCACAGGAATTCTACTGATAATGATATCTCCTGAGATTGCAAAAACCTTTGATTTCCCCTTGTTTTGAGTAGTGATTGCAGTAGTGATATCATTTTCAAGTCCTGTGAAAATATCTGCAAAAGGTTGTCCGCCCAAAGTTGTCTTGTATTCAGTCGCCTTAGTAGCAATACGATGGCTAACAGCTTGTATATTAGCCCGCGTTAAACGACTAAATTCAGTCATTCCTTCAGGAAAAAACTCTAAATAAATAGCCGTTCCTTCGGGATATACCGAGGCGATTCCCATATATTTCCTTCGCACAGTATCCGCAAACAAACGGCTAACATTATCTAGACTTCTAGTAGAACCTATTCTTTCGGCAACATTCACATTCTTTGTTTCATAATTACCAAAATAGGAAGTATAAGCAGCCGTCAAAGTCACTATTAAAGCAGTAAAAGCACCGTCTGTATTGTTTGCCGTTAAAGCAACAATAACAAAACGTAAAAAGACTTGCAAACGACTGTCGATAATTCTTGATGGGTGAAAAAGATTACTAAAAAACGATAAAAACAATGATTGTTTCATAATAAAAAAATTAAAAGTTGAGAATAAAAAAATTGTGTTTTATTAAAAAAATTGATTTAAAGAATTAATGACAAAAAATCGTCAAGCTAAATGTCAGACATCCTTAATTTTGTATAATAATAAACCTAAAAGATTCGTTAGGAACTCCACTATTTCAAAAATATCCTTACATAATTCGTTAGCATAGCATCTTTTTCAAAAATGGTCGTATATAATTGATTAGCATCCCATATTTTTCAAAAATGTCCTTATATAACTCGTTAGTATCCTATCTTTTTCAAAAATGATCGTATATAATTGATTAGTATCCCATCTTTTTCAAAAATGTTCGTATATAACTCGTTAGCATACTATCTTTTTGAAAAATATAATTACAAAATCTAAATTCAAGTTTTCCTTTTCTAAAAGATACTATTATTCAGCTTGTTAGTCTTTTAAAACTTACGGAGGACTCTCTGTTGTTTGGATGAGACTTATTATTTTCTTATTTATATTCGAAAAACATTCATTTACTCGGTTCATAATTGAGGAAATTTACTTGAACTAATTTTGATGAATTTATCCCTATTTGTCAATGAGAAATCACAATACTTTGGGGCACTCGTCTCGTAGGTATTACCACAAATTGGGCATACAAAATAAACGGAGGGCATTGACAATACAGTATTGCTATTGATATTTTCTAATGCTTTTTCGTAAAATACCCTATGCTTTTTCTCGGTTTCTTTATCATAACAGATACTTGTATAGGCCATCTGATTGTTTGCAAATCCTGCTATTTTTAGATACGAAGAATAAATCATATTTGCCTTTTGGGCATCTCCATAAATATCATCTTGAAGATTTTGCTTAGTAGTTTTAACTTCAAAAACAGGAGTAATTGTTGGTGCGCTTACTAAGGACGCTTCTAGAACCAACTTGTTATTTTGCGCTTGTATATGTGCAGAGATAGAGACTGCTTTGTATAAAATGGCAATCGGATGATATCCCTCTTCCTCTGCCTTTTGGGCATAATCAATATATTTTGAGGAGGCAGTCACTTCGTTTTTATAGGTATTCATTACATTGTCTATCGTTTTAACTTTCGCTTCATTTTCATCCTTTGAGTTGTCTTGTTTTACAATCTCTTTTGCCACTTGTTTGTAGGGACCTTCCATAATTAATATTTGCCTTTCTAATTTTGGGACAATTGAATCAGTTTTGTTCTGGGTAATTGTATTTGGAAATCGATTTGCATCGGTATGATTACAAGATAAAATAAGTATTCCTACGACTAAGATGAAAGTGTTTAAAATGATTGATTTCTTTTTCAATTTGTACTTCTTTTTTTTAACAGAGCAAAACTAACCGACCTTCTATCTATGATTATTATACAATTGATTGAATTAGTTGTCTGATTCTTAGGTTTAGAAAAAGAAAAATGATGTGAAGGATTTAAATAAATGATTAAATAAAAAAGGAATAAAAAAAAATAAGGTCAAAAACCTTTTTAATTTGAGTATATAATAGGATTTACACCTTAATAACAGGTAATTTGGTAGTCGTAAATTCATTTAAATAAAAACGAATGAGCAGTACAAAATAACTGATGAGCAGGGGTCCAAAAATCAATCCCATAAATCCAAATAATTTTAATCCTGCAATCACTCCAAAGACGGTAATAATAGGATGTACATTAATTAGTTTTTTTAATAAACCAAGTCTTGTGATATAATCAACATTCCCTGTAAAAAGGATGCTAAATATTGCGACTCCTGATGCAGTATAGTTGTCGTTTATAGAATAAAAGTAGATGGACATTGGCACCCAAACGACCATGATGCCCACGATAGGAAAGAAGGAGAAAACGCCTGTAAGAAATGCCAATATCCCCCAATCCTTGATGCCCAATATTGCATATCCAATTGCGGCCACGATACCATGAACGATAGAAACGATTGGAATACCAATTGCATTTGCTCGTATCATGACATCTGTTTCATCTGCTAACTGTTTCAAATTACTCGATTCTAATGGTACATTCATGCTCAAGTATTTTTCAATCATTTTTCCACTACATAATAAATAGTATAGGAAAAAAAATACCATGAAGAAATTGGTCACAAACGATGCTGTAGAATTTAGCAAAGAAGGAAGATATCCTAAAATATTCTTCACTGTTTGCTCGGCATTGTCGGTTGTGAACAATTCAGTGCCACTAAATTTTTCAATTCTTTTAGAAAAAAGTTCAAGGCTATGCACAATCTCCTTTTGATTATTAATAACCAAAGTAATCTTCGGGGAAATCAACCGTATTGAAAAATAAGTTGGAACTGCGATGATTAACAAGCAGACAAAAACGAATAAAAGTGCCGTAGCCCAATCGCACCACTTCTTTTTGATGGTTAAAAGTTTATACCATTTCCTAGTGAGGATGTATAAGGTGATACCGCCTAATAAGCCAGGAAGAAATACATAAAGGGTAGTAAAAAGCAATATTCCCAATAGGAAAATAAATACTAACAGTATGATTTGACGCAGATAATTGTTGAAGTCCTTTTGCATGAAAAAAGTATTAGGTTTAAGGTAAAAGGTATAAGGAGAAAGGTAAAAGGTATAAGAGGTGTAGAGTAATGTAATATATGTCAAGCAATAGGTTACAAATTACAAGATTGAGTCAGTGGGATAAGTAATAAAACTTTTAAGTCATTCAATTAAAACGTTAGTTAATAAATACTAACCTTTTACCTTAACCTTATACCTTACACTTTATACCTTACACCTTATACCTTTCACCTTAACCCCTTTACCTTACACCTCATTCGTACCGTAACGCATCAATCGGATTCAAGGCCGCAGCTTTCCTTGCAGGATACCAACCGAAGAATAGACCAATTGCAGAGGAAAAACCGAATGACAAGATAATCGACAATGGAGTAATGACAACAGGCCATCCGCCAAATGTTGCGACCATTTCAGAGGTCAATATACCTAATATGATTCCGATGATGCCTCCTACAACGCTAATCAAGATGGATTCTATCACAAATTGAAACAATACATCCCTTCCCTTTGCACCGATTGCCATCCTTATCCCTATTTCTCTAGTACGTTCGGTAACCGAAACAAGCATGATATTCATGATGCCAATACCTCCGACCAACAAAGAAATGCCTGCAATACTTGCCAATAAAATGGTCATCACCTTAGTAATACTACCAAAAATATTACTTAATTCAGATTGTGTACGGACAGTAAAATCAATATCATCTGATGGTGCAATCTTATGTTTCTCTCTTAGTAAACTCGTGATTTGGTCAACGGCATCTACCACCTGCAATTCCGATTTCCCCGATGCTAATATGCTGCCAATATGGTCTGTAGAAATCATCATCCGCTTTTGAACGGTATAAAACGGAGCTAAAACAATATCATCTTGGTCTTGACCAAAAGTATTCTGTCCCATCTTGGCAAGCACCCCAATTATCTTTACTGGAATACTATTCATTCGAATAATTTCTCCTGTAGGATTGTAGTCCTCATTTCCAAATAAATTGAAAACGACGGTAACACCCACTAAACAAACTTTTGCAGCCGAACGTTGTTCCGCCTCCGAAATGGCGCTACCTTTAATAACACTAAGAGAACGAATGAGCATATAATCGTTTCGGACTCCCATAATTGTAGAGTTCCAATTCTTTGGGCCAAATATCAATTG
Source organism: Chitinophagaceae bacterium (assembly GCA_947379895.1). GTDB lineage: Bacteria > Bacteroidota > Bacteroidia > Chitinophagales > Chitinophagaceae > Parasediminibacterium. Next base: position 18,225 of record CANCPA010000060.1, read on the forward strand.
GGACTTTTTCTGAACGATTGGAGTAACATATTTTACAAGGTCGCAATGTGCCGCAATTGCATCGGCATCTTCCAATTTCAATGTTTGATTCGAACCCGCACCACCTCTTACCCCGCCATTTGTGTTTGTTCCTGGATAAATAAAAATAGAATTAGTACCTAAACTTGATATAGATTTTTGAATGGTTTGATTACTACCTTCTCCAATAGCAAGCATTGCAATAACAGACGCAACACCGATAATGATGCCTAACATGGTAAGAAAGCTCCTCAATTTGTTTCTATTCAATGAGCGATAGGCAATCCTGAATAAGTTAAATAATTTCATGGGGTAGATTTTTCTTCTGTTAATGAAGCGATTAGTTTCAATTCCTCCACCGCATTTTTCCTATCCATAACGGCATGATTAGCAATAATAGTTCCGTCTTTAAATACGATATTAGTCTTTGCAAATTGTGCAATGTCGGGTTCATGGGTCACCATCACAATGGTAATTCCTTCATCATTCAACTTTTGGAAGATGCCCATTATCTCATAACTTGTTTTAGAATCGAGGTTTCCTGTAGGTTCATCTGCCATGATTACTAACGGCGCATTGACTAAGGCCCTTGCAATTGCCACCCTTTGCTGTTGACCTCCCGACAATTCATTCGGCATTGCACCCAATCTATCGGCAAGTCCTACAGAAGTGAGTGCCTCAATCGCTTTCTTCTCTCTTATAGATGCGTCCACCCTATTATTATACAACAATGGTAGCTCTACATTTTCTTGTGCTGATGTTCGAGGCAAAAGATTAAATGATTGAAAAACAAAGCCAAGTTTGCTATTTCGTAGTTCTGCCAACTCATCTTTGTCACGTGTTAATACATCCTTTCCTTCCATCAGGTATTCACCACTTGTAGGATTATCCAAACAACCTATTATATTCATAAAGGTAGATTTACCCGAACCACTCGCCCCCATTATTGCCACAAATTCCCCTTTATTGATAGTAAGAGAAACGGATTTCAAGGCAAATACATCAATACTGCCTGTTACATAAGTCTTTGTCAAATCCTTTACGGTAATAAGATTCTCTAATTCAGCCATTTTATTTCTTTTTATTATTGAATTTTGGCATGAAAGGACTACTTGCTTTCTTATTTTCATCAGGTGATGCGTTTTGATTGATACCTGTTGCCACCTTATTTCCTACTTGAATATTGCCGCTTATTTCTGTAAACGCTCCATCATTTAACCCCTTATTTACCTGTACAGGAATGACATCTTTATCATTTACCATCCAAATAAAACCTACTCCTCCTTTTACTTCTACAATCTCTTGTTTCTTCACTTCCCCTGCCGCCTTGATTTTTTGTAGCCAAAAGTTCTTAACGGAATCAGTCAATAGGTTAGATGCCTGAATATATTCTATCGGAGGAACAAATGTGAATGCATTAGTGGCCACTTTCACCACGTTTTTGCGTTCCTCAATATAGATATTTGCATTCGCTGTCAGGCCTGGCATTAATTTCAAATCGGGATTAGCCACTTCGATAATGACCACATAATTCACCACATTTGCCAAGGTAACTGGTTGATGCCTGATTTGAGTAACGACTCCCTTAAACACATCATTTGGATAAGCATCTACTGTAAACTTTGCATTTTGTCCAACTTTCAGTTGCCCTATATCCGCCTCGTCAACATTTGCCTGCACCTGCATTTTCTTCAAATCATAAGCAATAGTGAATAAAACAGGACTGCTGAAACTTGCGATAACCATATTTCCCAACTGAATATTTCGTGCAATGACCACCCCACTGATAGGCGCAGTAATCGTACAATAGCGAAGATTAATAACTGTCTTTTTTAGTAATGCCCTTGCCGAAGTCACATTGCCTACGGCATTCTGATAGGCTGTCTTTGCCAAATCAAAATCTGCTTGTGCCTCCACCTGATTGTCAAATAGATTCTTACTTCTGTCATATTCTATTTTAGCCTGTTTTTCTGCAATATCGGCCCTTTGTAAAGTGGCTAATGCATCTACTTTTGTGGCATAATACAATGTAGTATCTAATACAGCAATCACTTGCCCCTTCTTTACATTGTCATTGAAATCAGCCATTATCTTAGCAATTGTACCCGACACCTGAACTCCCACATCTACAGAAGTATCCGCTGCCATCGCACCTGTTGCAGTGACTAATACATTTACATCGCCTTTTTCCACTGCTACGGTTCTCCAATAATAAACAACAGGTTTGTTTTTATATCTATAATAAAATATCGCCGCAACTATTAATAACAGCCCCACAAACACGGAAATAATAATCGTATTTCTTTTCATAACTAATAATTTAAAGGTTTGCCCAAATAGAAATCTACCATTTTGGTTTTAAGGGCATAATCATATTTGGCTTGAATAAAAGACATTGATGCCTTATTGAAATTATTCTTTTCAATTAAGAAATCAGTTGCACCTACCGCGCCAAAGGCATATTTCTTCTCCATATCCGAATAGGTTCTTTGTTCCAAATCCAACTGTTCCCTTGTAGCAATCATCTTTTTGCCCGCAGATATTTGATTGGTATAAACAACCTCAACAGCCTTTCTCAAATCATTTCTCGCCTGCTGTTCATTTAATTCAGCCGAACGAATATTTATTTTAGCCATCGAAACATTGTTTCTTGCCAAATACCTATTAAAAATCGGCACCGAAAGGGTAAGCGTTATAAATTCACCGAAGTTGTTTTTAAGTTGGTCACCTATTGGTTGTATTTGTTTATTTGTAATGGTCACTGGAATTATTCCTGTGACAGGTTGTGCAATATCCCCCTTCACATACCCGATTGTTGAAGATTGATAAGAAATAGTTGTTGAAGTATTACTCCTAATACTTGAATAGCCTGTCTTCAATCCTCCACTTAAATTGAGGGAGGGTATGCCCAAGCATTGTGCTATTTTGATGCTTTCATTAGCCGCATCAATTCTAATTTTAGCACTCTTTATTTGTGGCATAAAGGCTAAAGAGGCAGTATTGATTTGTGTGGGAGAAGGGGTAAGGAAAGGGATAAAATTGAAAGTTTCCTGTTTCTTTATTTCAAAAGAAGTATTGAATGGTGTTTCCATCAATTGCAAAAGGGTGAGTTTATCCAATTGCAATTGATTCTCTGCGTTAATTTGTAACAACTTATCGGAAGATAATTGTGATTGTATTTGCAACAGACTCAATTCAGCGACCTTCCCGAATTGAAGAAACTTTTCAGTTTGAGTAACCTGTACTGTAGATGATTCTACTTGTTGTTTAGCCACCTCTATTGCCTCATAATCCATCAACACTTGCATAAAGGCGGCCATTACATTTAGGGTGACATCCACTTTTAGTTTGTCGATATCCAACAATCCAGCCTCAAACAATAATTGGTTTTGTTTGATAGTATATAACAAAACATGACCGTTGTAAAGATTTACAGAACTGTTTAAAGAAAGATTATTGCTCGAGATGTTCTGCGAAGTATATTGATTGGTGTAAGGGTCTAATGAAAAACCTGAATTTAGGTTATGACTATCATTTAGATATAGATTTGGCAATTGTGCCGCCTTTGATTGAATCAGGTTAATCTTGTTAATTTGACTACTTAAATAGCCTTGATTGATAGTAATATTCTTTATCAAAGCAGTATCTAAACATTCTTTTAATGACCATAGATGTTGTGCATTTAATGAAATATTAAAAACGCAAACAATAATTACGACGATTACTCTTATTAACTTTTTCATTTTGTGTATTAATCATTTCCCTCTTGAATGTCATGATAAAACCATTCCTAAATAAGAAAAGAATAAATATTTGGGTTAATTTCTTGTTCTATCATCAATGGAATTTCCTCATTTTGAATGACAGACAGTCCGAGCAATTCATAGGTTTTACGATAGTCTTGAACTCTTTTTTTTAATTCGTTTGAAGATGCCTTTTTAATTTCAGGCTTATCTTCTGTATTTTGTATTTCCATTGTCTTAAAGTTAAAATTGTAATTTATTTTCAAAGGGCAAAGTTGAAGTGATGTGCTAGAACGTATATTATATAATTATCTAAATTAATTTCAAGATTCTTTGGTTGCCTAACAGTTTCTAATTAAAACATTTCTCTAATTTTTGAATAAGATAAATTTTACTACCAAGTAAGTCTAACCAACAGTTTAGAAAATGAAAAACAAGGGGGTGGTAATAATATAATTGGTAGAATAGGTTAAGAAAAGCATTTTATACTTTGCTTTTTTAGTTAAAACCCTAGTGAACTAATATAAAATAAAATTTGTGCCTGTAATTTAATGACAGGTCTTTTACTTGTGAATTATACAACAATTTACTTTAGATTTATAAAATGTCAAGTAAGTTATACATACAGAATTTAAACAATTCAATTTTAAATTAAACCTAATATTTTGGGAACCGTCACTCAAAACAATTATTAACTTCAATAATATCATTTGAATGTTTCAATGAGAAAGTAGAGTTACATTTGAAATTGTTAATAAAAGTTATATGGAAAAGGTATTGATGATTGTTATCGTATTATTTTTTGGTGTGAAAGGTTTTGCCCAAAACAACCTACTTCAATACGTTGATACCAAAATTGGTGCAAATAGTGTTCGGGCTAGTAATTGTGTTATTGGACCAGAATTGCCTTTTGGCTGTATCAATCCTTCCCCTCAAAGTGCTCCTTGTAAAAACACTTCTGGTTACGACCCTAAAATGCCTGTTCGTGGTTTTGGTCAGCTACATGTAAGCGGAACGGGTGGTGCAGGAAAGTATGGGCATTTTCTTCTTTCACCACAAAATGGGTTAGCCTTTGGAGTGGATGAACATTATTCTCCAATGATAACTGAATTTACACAAGCCCATTATTTTAAGGCATCATTAGGTCGTTATCAAATTACTACTGAAATCTCTCCTACAAAGCATTGTGCAATTTATCGGTTCACATTTCCCAAAACGGATAGTGCGAGTATTGTTTTGGATGCCACGCAAAGTGTTACAATGGATGTACTAAAAAGGGATGCAGAAATATTGGAAAATAGTGTATCAATAGATACTTCTTTGAGAAGAATAAGGGCGATGATTCAATTCAAAGGAGGTTGGGGCGGTAAAGAACCTTATTACTTATTTTTCGTCGCAGAATATAATAGACTGCCAATAGAAACAGGAATTTGGAGGGATAAAGAGATTTTGAAAGGAATAAATTCAATTACTAGAGAGAAAATCCCTAATCAAAGAATCGGTAGTTTTTGTCGATTTAATACTAATCAAGGGGAACAAGTACTGATGAAAGTGGCTATCTCGTATGCAAGTTTCGATAATGCAGAACGCTTTCTTCGCAATGAAATTATAGGTTGGGACTTTGAAAAAGTGAAGACTGCAGGGGGAAATGAATGGGAAAAACAATTGGAAAAGATACAAATTGAGACTAATTCGGAAGATAAAAAGAAGATTTTCTACACTGCAATGTATCATTCGATGGTCATGCCTAGAGATAAGACTGGCGACAATCCTAAATGGACTTCTAACTTGCCTTATTGGGATGACCACTATGCCACATGGGATACA
>CANCPA010000061.1 GCA_947379895.1 Chitinophagaceae bacterium
ACAGTAATAGACCACTTATTTAGGAGAATCTAGTATTAATAAAGAGAAATGAAAGACTAAAAGCCGAAGTCTGTTAATAAAAAAGGAATCTTTTGTGCTGATTATAGCAGAAATAAATGGGATGAAGCAAGAAACGTGAAACATAATGCATGTATAATTGGTAAAAAATACTTTTTGGTAGAAGCATGTTTACCAAACCATTATACTATTTCATGCTCGCTTGAGGGCACAAAGGAGGTTATTGTAGTAATAAATGACAAAGAACTTTAAAATAAGGTACATAAAAGTTTTTCATTAGAAAAGTGGAATTGCCAACGCTTTTAGGGCTTAAAGCCCCATGTAAGGTTTAACAGTCAGCGAAAAACTTTTATGCACCCAATTCAAACAAAGTTTAAGTAAAATAGGATACCTTGCATCCTTTGATAGCCCTATGAATTAATTTTTAGCATAAATCTGTATTTAATGAAAATATAAATTACGTTATGAAAAAATACTTATTATACTTTTTTTTGTTTCATTTAATAATAGGACAAGTTGCATATTGTCAAGTAGATACTACACAAACTAGTAATAATTTATTGGAAGAATTAAATACGCCTGAGCAAAAGAAAGTGGAGCTTCTACCAAAGAAAATGCTATTTACTCAAAGTCTATTGTGGGGACAAAATGGATTAATACGTAAAAATAAGGCCTTTCAACTTTCTCCTGATGAAAGAGTAAGTGAAATGAAAATTCGTCGTAAAATGTTACAGTATCATCAAATTGCAGGTATAACAACTCTTGTTGCAATGCTTGGAGAAGGAATTATTGGTATGCAATTATATAATGGTGACAGAAATATACGAGATCTACATGAAGGAGTAGCTGCCGCTGTTAATATTGGTTATATTACAACTGCCTGTCTCTCGTTTTTTGCTCCCCCAAAAATGATTGATGAAAGAAAGGGTTATAGTAGTATTAAGGTACATAAAGCCTTAGCATTTATTCATATTGCAGGTATGTTGGCAACCAATATATTAGCAAGCCAAGTTCATGATCATCCTGAGTTAAAACCTTATCATCGTGATGCTGCAATGGTCACATTTGCAGCATTAACAGCATCTATGGTAGTAATTAAATTCTAAATAAAATAAATATTTTTATAATTAATTGTATAGAAAATGAAAATTTTAAAAAGTCTTTTTAATAATACAGGTCATTATCGTATCATCTTGATATTGATAAGTCAGTATGTATTTGTTAGTTTATTTTCACAAACACCTGTTTTGTCAAAAATATTTGCAGACAAAACTAAATCTACAGTGACATACTCTCTAAGACATCCTCTACACAAATGGGATGGCATGAGTAAGGATATTAGTTCATTGATTGTTTATAATAGAGGTAATAAGACCATTGACAATGTGGCTGTTGCCATAAAGATTGCAAGTTTTGATAGTGAAAATGCGAATAGAGACTCCCATACAATTGAAGTTTTAGATGCTATTAAGATACCAAACGTAACATTTACAAGTACATCAATCATATCAGAAGGGGAGAATCTAAAAGTATCTGGAAATCTAACGTTTCATGGAGTAACAAAACCTATCTCATTTTCTGCGAAGGAATCTATAAATGGAAAGGAACTAATAGTTACTGGAAATTTTGAAATTAAGCTCACTGATTTCAAAATCACGCCGCCATCTTTAATGGGAATAGCAACAGAAGATTTAATAAAAGTAAAACTTTCTGTATCCTATACCTTATAATTGCCATATTCAAAAATGAATTAGCGTGTCAATAGTTGTAATTCTCTTATCATTGCATCATTAATGTTATTATGGCAAAGAAGAAAAGGGAAGCAGGCTTAGGATTTATTTTTGTTACTTTATTAATAGATATCATTGGGTTTGGGATAATCATTCCGATTTTACCACAATTAATACAAAATCTTACTAATAGTACTTTAAGCGAAGCTTCAAAATATGGAGGGTTATTGATATTTGCTTATTCACTAATGCAGTTTATATGTTCCCCGATTATTGGAAACTTAAGTGATCAATATGGAAGAAGACCCGTATTGTTGTTATCACTTTTTGGTTTTGGCTTAGATTATTTGTTTTTGGCCTTTGCCCCCTCAATCGGTTGGTTGTTTTTAGGAAGATTATTAGCAGGTATAACCGGAGCTAGCATAACAACAGGGGCGGCATATATATCGGATATTAGTACGCCTGAAACAAAAGCACAAAATTTTGGAATGATTGGAGCAGCCTTTGGTTTAGGTTTCATTATTGGTCCTGTTTTAGGAGGTTATCTTGCTAATTGGGGCGTTAGAATGCCATTTATAGGTGCTGCTGTCTTATCATTAATTAATTGGTTATATGGTTATTTTATGTTGCCTGAATCGTTAAAAAATGAAAACCGACGTAAATTTGATTGGAAGAGGGCAAATCCAATAGGATCATTGAAAGCATTAAATAAATATCCTGTTGTTGCAGGATTAATAACTTCAATTACGCTTATTTATATAGCATCTCATTCTGTTCAAACTACATGGAGTTATTATACCATTGAGAAATTCGGTTGGACATCGAAAATGGTTGGAAACTCTTTAGGAGTTGTTGGTATCTGTGTTATGATAGTTCAAGGCTTTTTAATAAGAAAAATCATTCCTAGTATTGGTCAAAAAAAGAGTGTATACATTGGTTTAGGACTTTATACAATCGGATTTATATTGTTTGCATTAGCGACACAAACTTGGATGATGTTTGCTTTTACGGCTGTTTATTGTTTAGGTGGTATTGCGGGACCTGCTTTACAAGGTATCATCTCATCACATTTTCCAGCAAATGAACAAGGCGAACTTCAAGGTGCCCTAACAGGTTTGATGAGTGCAACTTCTATAATTGGACCAATTGTAATGACAAGTGTTTTTGCTTGGTTTACTGCTCCAAATGCACTATTTCATTTTGCAGGTGCCCCCTTTATACTAAGTGCTGTACTTACTTTGGTGAGTACAATTCTTGCTTTTAAAAGTTTGAGTAAACATAATTGATAATTTTTAATCGAAATTGTAAATTCATAATTGCTCAACTCAAAACTCTAATTTCAAAAAGAATGTATCAATCTTTACAACAATTTGCAGAAGGGCAGGTAATATTAATTGATAAGCCAATTGGATGGACAAGCTTTGATATTGTTCGAAAAATTCGAAATCTAATTAAAGTTAAGAAAGTTGGTCATGCGGGAACTCTAGATCCATTAGCTACAGGTTTATTAATTGTTTGTACTGGAAAATTTACCAAACAAATTAATAATTATATGGGTATGGAAAAGGAATACATTGGTACTTTTACTCTTGGAAGTACTACCCCTAGTTATGATTTAGAAACTGAACCCATAAATTTTAAAGAAACCAATCACTTAACTGATGATGTAATAAAAAGTGCTACACTTCAATTTACAGGAGACATATTGCAAATGCCACCACAACATTCAGCAATTAAAAAGGATGGAAAGCCATTGTATCTTTCTGCAAGACAAGGAATCGAGGTAAAAGTAGATGCCCGACCTGTTACGATAAAAGAGTTTACGATAACTGATATTTCATTGCCTTTGGTGCATTTTAAGGTCATTTGTTCAACAGGTACTTATATCAGAAGTTTGGCTAATGATTTTGGTGCAGCACTTGGGGTAGGTGGGTATATGAGTAGCTTATGTAGAACAAAAATTGGGACATTTAAAAATCAAGAAGCTATTTCGATTGATGATTTCGAAAATGAGATGAAAATTCTTAGAGGGCAGCTTAATAGCAATCAATTATAATAAATATTGAATAAGTATTTTTCTTTTTGATAAATTTAGAAAATAATTATTACATACATTTGGTAAACTACATGATATATTTATACACTAAACGTTTTTTATGTATGGAATTGTAAACAAAGCTATTGAAAGCTTAGTTATTGAAAATTTTGGGGTAGATAAATGGAATGCAGTAAAAAAGTCTAGCGGGATTGATGTAGACTTTTTTATTAGTAACGAGCCTTATGATGATGATATTACTTATGCTTTAGCAAGTGCAGTTTCTAAGGAAATGAACATAAGTATTGCAGATGTGTTAGTTACTTTTGGAGAATATTGGGTATTAAAAACAGGCAAAGAAAAATATGGCAGTTTGATGGAAGCAGGAGGAAGTAATTTGAAAGCGTTTTTAAAAAACCTTCCTTCATTTCATAATCGTATAATGCTAATGTATCCAAAACTTACTCCCCCTGAATTTAAGATAAGTCATGAAGAAGATAATAGCATATACATACATTATTTTTCTAAAAGAGTTGGATTAAAGGAATTTGTAAGAGGATTACTGCAGGGACTAGGAAAGTTGTATGATACTCCTGTGGTATTAGAATTATTGAATGACCGAGATAATGGTGACGACCATGAAATATTTAAAGTTAGTTGGTAGATGGACATTAAATTAAGTAGCAAACATTTTAATAAGCTATTTCCATTTCACATTTTAGTTGATAACGAACTTAAAATTAAGGGAGTCGGAAATTCTATTGGAAAAATATGTACTTTACCTATTGATAAACTATTTCTTAGTTATTTTAAATTTAATAGACCACAAATCCTGGATGAAACCTTTGACGAAATTTTACTGTTACAAGATCAATTGATAATTGTTTCTCCGAAGGATAAACCAGAATTGATGTTTAGAGGACAAATTGAATATTTAGAAGAAACCAATTCTTTATTATTCATAATTTCGCCTTGGTTCTCTTCGGTTGAAAAACTCAAACAGTATAATATTGGACTGAATGATTTTGCCATTCACGATTCCTTAATTGATTTATTACATGTTTTTAGTGTACAAGAATTATCTAATAGTGATACAAAAGAATTATTAGAGAAAGTTCAGTCTCAAAAGGATGATTTGAAGAGAGTTTCTCTTCTAATTGAAGAAAATGTTAATGGTGTAGTCATCACAAACGATAAGGGTAAGATACAATGGGTAAATAAGGCATTTGAGGAACTTACAGGATATACATTAAATGAAGCTAAGGATAAATCTCCAGGAAGTTTATTACAGGGAGCAGCTTCAGACCCTGTTACTATTGCTTATTTAAATAAGCAAATTTATTCAGGACAGCCTTTTGAATGTGAAATTATTAATTACACAAAACATGGAAAGGAGTATTGGATTAGACTTTCGGGTCAGCCTGTGTTTGACGAAAAGGGTAAAGTTGTTCAATATTTTGCATTTGAAGAAAATATTACAGATAGAAAATTAGCTGAACAAAAGTTAGAGGAGCAACGTCATTTTTATGAAGATGTGTTAAATAATATTCCTACAGATATTGCTGTTTTTGATAATGAGCACAGATATTTATTTTTAAATCCAATTGCAATCAGAAATCCTGAAATAAGAGAATGGATGATTGGCAAAAAGGATGAAGATTATTGTAAATTTAGAAATAGGGATTGGAATGTTTATAAAGAAAGGAGGTCATTATTTAACAGAATTCTAGACACCAAGAAATTATATACTAAAGAAGAGGAATTAATTGATCCGAATGGTAAAAAAGAATACTTTCTTCGAAACATGTATCCTGTTTTGGACGAAGAGGGTGATGTTAGACTAGTTATTGGTTACGGATTAAATATAACAGAACGGAAATTAATTGAACAGCAGCTTGAAATAAAGGAAAAGCGTTATCGTGATTTATTCAATTACAGTCAGGCTTTAATTTGCACGCATGACTTGTCGGGTAAAATACTTTCAGTAAATCCTGCACTCTGTACTTCTTTAGGTTATTTAGAAGAGGAATGTGTCGGAAAATCACTAATGGATTTTATCCCAGAAAAAGATAGGACAAAATTTCATTCTTTGTATCTCGACAAAATTATTTATGATGAAAAGGCAAGCGATGTATTTAGAGTGGTACACAAAAAGGGGAATGTAATTTATTTATTGTATCAAAATTATCGTGTACAAGAAGAGGGCGAGGCACCTTATGTAATTGGATTCTCTCAAGATATTACAGACCGTATAAAAGCTGAACAAGAATTATTACTTGCAAAGCAAATGACTGAAGATTCTGCAAGAGCAAAAGAAGTATTTCTTGCCAATATGAGCCATGAAATCAGAACTCCAATGCATGGCATTTTAGGTATTGCTGGTCTATTGGCAAAAACAGAATTAGATGAACAACAGATTAAATATGTTAAACTGATAACAGAATCTGCTAATAATCTTGTAGTTATTATAAATGATATTCTTGATATAGAAAAAATAGGTTCAGGAAAAATTGAATTTGAGTCTTTAGATTTTAATCTATTTGATAAGTTAAATACAACACTACAATCGTTTCAATATAAAGCAGAGGAAAAGGGAATTCAGCTTGTTTTAAATACTAGTTTCAATGATAGCTTATTTGTTAAAGGAGATCCATACAGACTAAGTCAAATATTGAATAATTTAGTAAGTAATGCATTGAAGTTTACTGCTCAGGGTAAAATAACGGCGTCGTGTACTTTAGAGGAAAAGGACAATGAAAATATTGTTTTGCACTTTAAAGTTGCTGATACAGGAATTGGTATAAATTCGGATAAACTTTCGGTAATTTTTGATCCATTTGTTCAGGCTTCATCCGATACAACACGTAAATATGGAGGAACAGGATTGGGGTTATCTATTTGTAAGAATCTAGTAGAATTACAAAAGGGCAATATTTCAGTTAAAAGTAAGATTGGCAAAGGGACTACATTTTCCTTTTCAATACCTTTCAAATATGGAAAAGGAACACAATTGGACGATGAAAATCACACACTTCAATTGAATATGAATGTCTTTTCATATAAAAGAATTTTAATGGCTGAAGATGTTGTTGTAAATCAATTTTTAGCTAAAGTCATAATTGAGGCAGCCGGACTATCAATAGATATAGCTAACAATGGTTTAGAAGCAATTGAACTATTAAAAGTTAATAAGTATGATCTGATATTAATGGATATTCAGATGCCTGAAATGGATGGAATTAGTGCTACAAAAGCAATTAGATTATTAGAAGATGTCGAGAAAGCAAGTATTCCAATTGTAGCATTGACAGCTAATGCACTGGTTGGTAATGAGCATGAATATTATGAAGCAGGAATGAATGCTTGCTTGACTAAGCCATTTACTGAAAATAAATTATTCGTCGTAATGAATAAATTATTAAACCCTGCACTATTTTTGCTATCGAAGAAATCTTTGTAGTAGATAAGTGAAAATCTAAATTTTGTTGAGTTCATTTTTATAAGATTTCATTTTATTATTATATTTTAATTGAAATCAATAATTTCCACTATCTAAAATTCTAATTTTATGTTGTATAATTTATCTTTAATTGAATTAATGGGAGACGATGACCCCGAGTTCATAAAAACACTAATTAGTGTTTTTGCCGAATCTATTCCTCCCGATCTAGAGAGTCTAAATCAAGCTGCTGATACTCATGATTGGAAACATGTTTCATTTATGGCGCATAAGATTAAATCTACTATTGATAATCTTGGCATAGAATCGTTAAAAAGTGTGATAAGAATATTAGAGGCAAATAGCATAATCAATGAGCTTTCTGAAGATGATATTATAAGTTATGTTAAGGAAGTAACAGCTGTTATGACTGATGTTGTAAATGAAATGAAATTAAATTATCCATCCATTGAGTTTTAATAATCTAATTTTTAGGAACAAATTCTATTTTATGGAAAACTGAATTAGTTTATAATCATTCTCTAACCTAATAAAATCTAAGTTTTCTTGATAGTCTAAAACGTATATCTTATCAAATTCTGAAAATAATTTACTTGATAATTTTCTTTTTCGCTTCTTATATGTACTAATTAAAACTTCAAACAAAGGATAGCGTTCTTTATTATGTATACCGCATGAAGTATAAAATTTTCGATATACTTTTTCTTTGAATATTTGAGGGTTTAATGGTTGCGAAGAAACGGTGATTTGTTTTACGTGGTCATTCACTAAAACTTGTTTTATAACAGAATTAGGAAATTGCATCAAAAAATTTCTTTGCTCAATATTAACCCACTTGCTTTGTTTCAATGCCCAATATTTCATAAAGGGGAAAAAAGTTTCTATTAATTGTCTCTCATTATCATGATTTATGTTGGAAAGGAATTTAGTTTGAAACCACTTATTAAATTCCTTATTGTAATCTAAAAATGTAAATAAAGAGCTATCTGTACCTATCAATGAAATACTAGTACTTGTATCTATCAGTGATTTATTTCTTTCTATTGAATACCAATTGATATTATTTGTATTTACTTTAATATCATTGATCAACACTTCATTATTAGCATTGATTAAAATAGTTTCGCCATTTACCCAAGAATAATTTTCACAAGTTGCAGTATCTTCTCCAAAGTTATCACATTGCTTTTTAGCATTCCTGTATACAATTGCCACATTATTATAAAATGGATGTGCAATGTTATATACAGCAGGAATTACTACTTCTCCATCTTTACCTAAGTAGCCAACTTTTTCTTTTTGGATGTCCCTAAATATTATTTTGCCTTCACTCTCACAATCATAATTAAAGTCAAAGTCAAACCCGGTAGATCTTCTGATTTTTTTCCCATTTCTGAAAAGAAAATAAGTCTCTTCTGTGAATGCGGATTTTTGATGCGCTGCTATAACATTGTAAAAAGTATCAGCTGTTGTGAACCTTTCAAGATTAGGAGGTACGATTATTCTTCCTTTTAAATCTTTGTAACCCCAATATTTAGAGGTAGAATCTTTATATCTAAGCAGATAGTCAGATGACTGTGCAAATAATAGATTAATTGAAGTATTAAAAGTTAGGAGAAATATAGTAATACAGGAAAATACATTCCACTTTAAGGTTGCTTTTTGTATATAATGAATCTTGTTTATAATTTGGTAAATTTAAGAGCAATGATTTGCAAATGTAGTAGATTTTAATATGGAAATCTTTTGAATTTTAATTACTGTTATTTGTAATGTAAAAAGCTTATAGACAATTTGTGTATTCACTTTTTGAATAAATCAATTCTTTAATCCTGATTTTACCTATATCGAAATTTACATTTATAAAAAGTCTAGCTTTAAGACACACTATTTAACTGAAGTATACTCATTAGATGGAAGTTAAACCTGTCTTACTAGGTTTATAATTAAAGAAGTTGCAAATATTGCAAAAATTAAAACCTAATTACTGATGATACACTTTATGTTTAGTTTTAGGCATAAAAAACCCGCTATAAAAGCGGGTTTTGTGCCTCAGGCGGGAACACAACCAATTTTTAAAACCGTTACTATCATTGAGTTTCAGTCGTTTTATACATATTCAAGGTTCAATTAGGGTACAAGATTGAAAAAAGAAGGTAAAAAACTACATTTATTTTTTCTAATTTCAAAAATCTAAAGTAACAAAAAAGTAAAGAAATATCAATTCTTATATTGCTTTTGGCATTAACTGAAAAACAGTTATTTAGTGTGATTATTTTTTGAAGTATAAACCTATTACCATCAATGCAAGCGTAATAAATAAACCAACAAACCATTTCAAAGTATCATTTTTTGATACTATTATTTCTTTTTGTACAAAGTCTTTTGTAGGCATATCCTTAAACCTGTCGTCTATGTCTTTGAATTTTCCATTTAAGAAAACCTGCAATGAAACAAAATCTTTACTTATCACTTCATTTGTCTTATTGGCTGTAATAGCCGTTTCTTGTTTTACAAAGTCAATTACCGCTGTGGCTTCTTTTTCCCCAATCTTTGCCTTTAGAAGTGTGAATAATTCAATATCAGTAATGCTTAAAGTCATTTCAATGCTTTTTATTGCAGCGAAGTTAATAAAAGAACATCATAAGAAAACAAAAGGACAAAAACAATAGTTGATTATTGCATTTGCCCTTTTAGTAAATTGTTAATTAAAGATTTTATCAAAAGCTTTTCAAAAATAAAACATTACTTATTCGCTCCCTACTTCAAAAGGATTGTACTCAACTAGAGCGGTTGTTTCTGATAAGTTTCCGAAACCATTCCTACCCATCATTTTATAATTCGAAATAAAGGAATTTCTATCACTATTCCACATAAAAAATTGAGTAGGTAATGGAACAAAAGATTCTTTATTTTTAAGTTTATATTTTGCATCTGAATTAAGCATACTTGCAACAAGATTAAAAACATCATAATCAGAATAATTTTTGTTCTTTTTTATTTCATCCCACTTAACCTTTAAAACTGATGCAGTAAACACAACTTTCATTTTTTCATCATGTCCATTTTTTACCATTACTGAACCTGTGATTGTATAAAGACTATCACTTTCTAGTTTTTTCTTAAAGTCTGCTGGTGCTTTAGGATTGCCATTTGCTGTCGGGTGAATATTTTTTGTAACTATTTTTTTAGCTTGCTGTCCATAAATAAAGCTTGATAAAAAAAGTGGTAAAAAAAAGAAATAATTTTTCATAAAAGTTAAGTTTTTGCTTAATAATTAAATTGATTTGTTTATAATAATTTCAAATATACTTACTTAATTTTCAAAGAATAATATTATTACTTAAAGTAGATATAAATCCAACTAATTATTTTCTTTCTTTTAACCACATATTAAACTCACTACAAAATAATGACTCATCATTATTATCTAAAACATTGCTCAATGCTTCATTAGTTGAGAATGGTAAAAATTCTTTCATTAGTAACTTTTGCTTTAAATCTTCAATTGAAGTTGTTCCGTTACTAATACTATTTAATAATTCAATCTTTTCTTTTCTATCCATTACTACTATTTTTTAATCGGTTAATAATGTCGTCAAGTTGTTCATCTGTCATTTTCTCAAAATCTGTGGTTATGCTAGTACTCTGTAAAGTTGGTAAAGTATATTTTAAAAACTTTTCAAACATTACTATCCTGTCTTTAGGTTCTAAGGCTTTGAAGTCCGCTTCCACTTGCTCACGGTTGTTATTGATAAAATCATTAATCCACTCCCTTAGATTGCCTGTAACTCTGTTGGGTTTGCCTTTTGGTCGCCCGCCCTCACCTTTTTGAAATTGTGCCATATTTCACCCTATTTTATGAAGTTAAAAAATTGTTGTTCTGTAATCCCGAAATCTTTAAGTATTGATTTCATATCATTATACCAACACAATAGGTATTTATGAAAGGTTGCATCTTTTTTACTCGAATAGTATGACTTCTTGTAAGCTGCTGCTGCCTGCTGTTGAAACCTTTGTAAGTGGTTTATCTCATTTATTGGGATTATGATAGGAAAATTTACACCCGTATTAATTGTTTCGGGTTCTGTATTTTTCTTCACTATCTCTAAATCAATTCTTTTGTTTAATATTTCTAATATATTTGATTTGTAAAACATAGTCAATAGTGGTTAAGTGGTTATTAAAACATTGCAAAGGGGGTGTCAAAAAGTTTTTTTATAAATAGGGTGTATGATGTGTACATAATAAATACACACCATACCTCCCTGTAATAGAAACCCTAACCACTTAACCACTAATTAGTATAAAAAGACTGCTGCCATTGCTCTCTTTCCTATCAAATTTTAGTTGTTTGTATTCTGCATACGCTTTTAAATGTTCTGTAAAACTTCTCGAACTCATCTTTTGCGGACTATCCCCGTAATAGATTTGAGTAAAAATGCTGTAATAGTCTTTAGTTGTGTACCATTTATTTGCTATAATTCCACATTCTTCCACCCACTCAGCGAAGTCATTACCAACACTCTGCCTAAACCTATTTAAGGCTAAATTCACGCCTTTGAATGGAACAAAACCTTCATTAAGATACAAGTGTGCTGCATCCATCATAATACTGAAAAACATGTTCCACTCGTTCAAATTCCATTGCTCACTAAAAAAAATACAGCCATGTTCATTTACTATCGGCTCTTTTACACCGTTTGAAATTTGTTTGCTGTAATGGTCACTAAGTTCAAATTCATTCATTCGCCTTTTATCACTACTGCCATCCGCTTTGATTATGCTATTTGAACAAATTATAACTTTTGGACTGTCTTTTGGTTCTATGTGCTGTTCGTCCTTATTTTTATTCTCAACCGTCCAACCATCAGTTAAATTGCTGTATAATAACCTAAAATCAAAATCAGGTTTTACATCATCGAACCACACAATTTGTGAACTTTGTTTTACAGCACTATTTCTAAATCTGTTGCTACCATCGTAATGCTTACCATCTATTTTAGCCGTGTTTCTGAGGTGTTTTAATCCATTGACTAACAAACCCTTTCCGCTTCCGCCCTGTGGCTTCTTTAAGTCTGTAATAGCTTCATCGTATAGGATAACTGCCTGTCCACCACTCGGCTTAAAATAGTGGTGCATCATATACCCTATTAGAGAAAACAATGTTTTCAATCTGCTTGCATCATTATTACATACATTATTCAAAAAATGATACCATACACTTTTTTCATATTCTTGAATGAAAACAAAATTGTGTTGTATTATTTGAGACTTCCAAACAACAATATTTTTTTTCTCGTTCCAGTCCTGTACATTGATACCTTCTTTTGTTACTGTTACAAATTTGTTTTGAAAACAAAAAAACATTTCGCCCTCTGTATCCTTCAAAATTGGTTCTTTATCTTCAGGTAAACTATTTGCCCACCTATCATTGAAAACAAGATGTTTGGTCTTTAGAAATGTCTCCCTAACAGTGTCGTATGAAATACTATAGTTTACGGATTGATATGAAAATGTCAAATCAGACATAAGACTAAAAACATAATCTTCCATTATTTTCGGCGTTGTTTCTTCAATGATACAGCCAACTTTTTTGGTATAGATAAAATTATTATCACCTACGCAGCGTTTGGCAAATCCGCCCTCTTGCAACTTATCTAAAACGCCCCCCAAAGACAATGTTTTTGGTTTAAATTCGCTGTCTTCTCTATCATACGCAAACTTTATTATTGAATAACAAAACTCTGTTTGAGTAATAAATATGCCTGCATTATTTACACCGTATCTACTAAACAAGTCATCAATCATTTTTTCAACTTCCTGTGGGTCTGCCTTACTGCTGTCGGGTGCAATGTGTACAAAGTGTGTGATATAGCTGTTTACTGATTCCTTTGCTATCCCTATGCTTTTACACGCTCCCACAAATGAAAGTAACTGAGGGGTGTGGTTATCTGTTGGTAATAAATGCCTATTGCCTAAATCTGAAATGCTTGTTTTCGGACTAACTTTTTTATTGTCCGTTTGCTTTTCTCGTTTCCGTGTGGGGCTGTCATCTGTTGGTAAAGCAATATAATTATCAATAAATACCTGGTCTATTACATTGCCTTCACTCTCTCTTAGATAAGCATTTGCATCGTGACAAATAAAACACGCCCTACTTACATCTTTACACGCCCCATCTATAAAATCGCCCTTTGCGTTTGGTGTTATTAGGTCGCTGTAATGCTTAGAAAAGTACATATTTGCTGCATCCCAAAAAATCCCCATCCGATTTCTGCCATCCACTTTGATTAATGACTTATCAATCCTAACAACTATTTTCAATCCGTCACCTGAGGGGCTAACCAATATTAATTGGGGGGTAATGTCTGCATCATTTTTTAATCTCTCAAATATTGCCTGTAAGTTTTCCCCTATGTGGTCTATATCAATAACAAATAGTCCTGAGGGTTCTATTAAGTCATTCTCCGCCCTATTAGTAAACGTTCCATTGAATGTTACATAATCAAAACTCTTTGGCTTAAATTTTTTCTTGTATTCTTCTGTCGTTAATGTCCTTCCATATTCAGTTATTACCTTATATTTATCTGAAATGATAATATTATGTAATTCTTTTAAACCTATGGTTTTCAAAGGTATTAGGTTTGAAATAGGCTTGCTGAAAAATGAAAATAAATAACTATCTTCGAGGGGCTGAAATGTATTAATCGCCCCTATTTCGTTATGTGTTTGCATAATGTTTAGGGGTTTTTAATTGTGAGTACTTACATAAGTGGCTGCCTGTATTTGTTTTTCCTGTAGGCTTGTACTTGCATTGCCTAACATCCACGCTTCTAACTTTTCACGGTCGAAGAATATTTTCTTCCCATTAGGTTTGCTAAATGGAATGATACCGCTATGAGTAAGTTTATACACATAACTTTTTTTGTAACCTAAAAACTCACATCCCTGTGAGAATGATAAAACTTTACTTTTTGAAAAATCCATTTTAAATAATTTGAGAATTAAAAAAATGGAATAGCTATTCCTTTGTCTGTAATTACATTGCAAACATAGAAACGTATAGAAAGGAATGGATTAAGGGCAATTAAGGGCTAATTAAGTCTTAATTAAGGTAGTTATAATTTCTCAATTACAGAAGTTATTTGTTTATAAATGGGGGCTTGCTTATTTACATTGTTGTTCGAAACTGCTAAATTGTTCGCATTGATTTTTGCACCCCTTGCCCCTACAAAGTTTTCATTTTTTCCAATAACACTTTGCCACTCTTTTGAAATGTAATTTCCATTGCATAAACAATTGAATAATGCTGCAAAATTTTGATTATTTCTTACTTTGATTTCTTTTGTTAATGTGCTAGAAAACAAATCATTTAATTCATTTTCTGTGATAGGGGTTTCAAAAAGTTTTATAGTTTGAGTAAGTGTAAATATCTTATTGACTTGCTCAGGTTTTAGAGTGCTTCCAAGTGTTTTTGCTTCATTTTTATTTTCAACTAATTCAATACTATTTGTATTTGGTTTAATATCCCACATCCTATCAAACAATGTTGTTTTAATATGGGATTCTTTAAGCCATTTGGTAATATCTTTTTTATGTTCTTCATTCCAAAAACTCTCAGACATGTCAATACATAGATGACAAATATTTATGTAAAAATCAAACTTATAATCGTCATCGTTTAGCTGTTCCACATCATGTAATATATCATTCAAATAAGTAGATGGTTTCTCATATCCGTTCAAATCAGCTAAAATTAATATTTTAGGTCTTAATTTATCTTTTGTAAAATCAAATCTGTTTATCATAATTATAATTCAAAGTTTATTTTATCTGTACCTTTGCGTTTCATTTCTTCTGAGGCTGTAATGTAGCGTTGTGTGTGGGTGGTGGTGGTGTGACCCATTAGTTTAGAGGTTGTTAGAATATCCACTTCATTGAATATTAGATTTGTGCCGAATGAGTGCCGCCCGTTGTGCCATGTAATCGCTTTATCAATCCCTGCACGTTTTACCAATGCTTTTAATGTCTTGTTTGCACCTTCATTTGTTGGTAGTTTAAAAACTAAGTCATCACTTTTTTGAGGTTCGCCCACTAATTTTATCGCAACATCATTCAAAGGCACAAACGCATTAACTTTAGATTTTAGCCTATCTATATCCATATTTTTTTCTTTTAAGTCAAGGCTTTTCCACTTCAATACTTTTACATCGCACCAACTTAAACCTGTAACGCAACTAAACAGAAAGGCATTTTTTACAATAGGGCTGTTTGTATGTGTTTTATTGAGTAGTTGTATTTCTTCAATAGTCAGAACGTCTTTTTTCTTTGCGTTCCCTTTTACCTTTTTTTCTACAAAGTCGAGTACATTAGATTGCATTAATTTTTTGCGATAAGCATATTTAATCATTTTTTGAAAACGTTTGTAATAGCTTCTTGCACCTTCGCCCTCACTTGTTGCCTCTAAGTATTCAATGAAACTTTCAATAAGTAAGGCATCTAAATTATTAAAGGTTAATTTGGGTTTATTTATCTTTTCTAAGAATTTAATAAAGCGGTTCATTACCCCCTGCATATTCCTAACATCTTTTTTCTCATAGGTTTTAATATAGGATTGCATCCACTCAGTAACAATAGTTTTATTGCCTGCATCCGAAAACATGTTATAACCATTTGTTTCTAATTGCTTGGCTCTGTCAAGTTCAATTATTTTGGCTGTTTGATACTTTTCTTTATTTGCTGCAATTATAGTAGGGTTCGAAGGTTTAGCAAATTGCAAATGTTTTAAGGTTTCTATTTTGTGCTGCCCGTTGTGGTAAATATCTAGTCTTAATGATGTTGTGCCATCTGCATTTTTACGTTTTCTTAATGTTACACTCATAACCTATTTTTACTTTTGTTATCTTTTATTTTCTCAAAGGTATGATTTTTTATAAGTGCTTGTACCTTCAAGGTACAAGCTGAGGTACAAAAATTGAGAAAACAAAGCATTATTAAAGGAAACAAAAAGAAAGGTAAAAGGCTAAAACCATTGAAAACATTGAGTTTTAGGCATAAAAAAACCCGCTATAAAAGCGGGTTTTGTGCCTCAGGCGGGAATCGAACCCGCACCTCCGTTGCTGAAGACAGGATTTTAAGTCCTGCGTGTCTACCAGTTCCACCACCAAGGCTGCCAAAAAAAATTCCATCCTTAGATGGAATTCTATCAGAGCGGAAGACCAGGCTCGAACTGGCCACCCCGACCTTGGCAAGGTCGTGCTCTACCAAATGAGCTACTTCCGCATTGTCTTTAAGAACTGTTTGTTTGTTTTGGGAGTGCAAATATAAGAGTCAAATCCGAACTACAAAATATTTTTTTATTTTTCTATTTATATTCAGGGGAATATTTTGAACTACCTTGAATTTCTACATCCGGATGCCCTTTGTAACTATGCTGATACAATCGGAAACAACTTCCAAATATCAATGATAAAATACAAAATAATGAAAGGTAAAAAACGAATTTAGAAGAACTTACTTTATCCTTCTTAAAATCTTTACTTACTTCTTCTATTTCTGTTCCGTGATTGTTTTCTAAATTGCTCATGTTTTTTTAATTGCTGTGCAAAAATAGGGGTCAGGCATATACAATGTATAAATGAGTTGAAACATTTTTTTATTTATCCTTTTTTGTCCACAATTTCAGAAAAATATCGCTTGTGTTTTACAAAATGATCAAATGCGACACTGCCATTATACACCCCCTTAATCGTTTTCATTCTCACTCTTTTCAAATCATGAGTTTTATATCCTTTTATCCAAATATATAATACAGCTATATGTGCCTTAACAATTGCAGTGAAAAAGTATAAATCTCCATGTAATAAACCTTTACATGCCGAGACTATGTCAAGCAAAAACCGGAATGGCAGTTTTTTTATTTGTTCTTTCAAAGTAAGATTTTTTGAAAGCATAAGGAGGTTATTCCGAAAATTTAAAAATACTTTTCTTCCGCCTCTCGGTAATGTTCCTGCACCAACATGATAAACTATCGATTCTGGACATGCCATAATTTGATATCCTGAAAGTTGCATTCTCCAACAAAGATCTATTTCCTCTTGATGAGCAAAGAAAAACGCATCAAAGCCTTTTAACTCATGAAATACATCACTTCTGACAAACATTGCAGCACCACTAGCCCAAAAAATATTTTGAGTGCTATCATATTGATGATTATCTTCCTCTAAAACATCAAAAATGCGTCCTCTAGATAAAGGATACCCAAATTTATCAATCCAACCGCCGCATGCACCGGCATATTCTAGTAAGTTTCTATTATTATATGAAAGTAGTTTTGGCTGACAGGCAGCAATTGACTTGTCCCTTTCCATCAAACTAATGATTGGCTCTATCCAATTTGTTGTAACCTCAACATCAGAGTTTAATAGCACATAATATTCACTTTTTATATGTTTTAAAGCCCAGTTATAACCACCTGCAAACCCATCGTTTTGTGAATTAATTAAAACTTCAACAGTAGGGTAGTGGTCCTTGAGAAAAGTAATAGAATCATCAGTCGACGCATTATCAGCAACAATAATTCGCTTGTTTATATAAGTGCTTTGCAGCACAAAGGGAAGAAATTTTTCTAAATAGTTTCTTCCGTTAAAATTTAAAATTACAATAGCAACAGTGGGCTGTGACAACAAATAGATTTTTTGCGAAAATAATGGTTTACAATCCTGTACAAAATAAAATTCCCAGTAAATTATATTCTCAAAGATCAAGCAACTTTATAGCCACTTAATTAATGATTGAAAAGTGGGATACAATTCTTTTTACTTAAGCATATCAAATAAATGAATAAAACGAATCAATTAGTAATTCACCTGCTATTCAATTACCACTTGATTGATTATTTTTTCACCAAAGGCCTCATTTATTCTTTGCAAGATTTGAGGCTTTTGATACATCAATTCTTTTTTCAATGGACCTACATTTGTCGTAATAAATAGAGTATGATTAATGATTTTTATTTTGTCAGTATACTTGGAAATCGTTTTTCCCATCACATTTTCCCAAACTTCTTCTATCTGAACTGCCCGGACACCATTTCTCAAATTGCTTTTACTTACCATATTTTTAATGGCGTCTCCAATACTATATTCTCCCATGCGACAAAGATAATGTACTGAATTAATTCTCTACTATGAAATATGAGGTTTGTAAAAGGAGTTTCGCAGTTAAATGAAAAATAAAACCTCTTCACTTATATTTCAGTATTCAAAAATGAACCCTCATAACTCTAATCAAGAACAATTAATTGAAATTCATCATTTATTGTTTGTAATTGTGTTTGTAATCTTTCAACATGTGTGTCAGTAATAAAAACTTGTCCGCCGTCATCTGAGCATACCCATTTCAATAAATTATGCATTCTAATGGCATCTAACTTTTCAAATACATCATCTAACAGCAGTATAGGGGCGAAGTTCTTACTCTTCTTTAAGATTTGCCATTCTGCAAGCTTTAATGCAAATAACAAACTTTTCCTCTGTCCCTGCGAAGCCTCAGATTTAAAAATACTCTTATCCATTTTTATAATAAGTTCATCTTTATGAATTCCCACAGTAGTTCTTTGTAATATAAAATCCTTTTGTTTAGAAAGTTGAAATAAGTTGAGCATACTTCCACTTTGCAAATCACTTTGATATGAAATATTAACCAGGTCATCTTTTCCTGCAATCATTTTATAGAATTCTAATGTTAATTCAATAAAAGATGCTAAAAAAGAAGTTCTTTGAGCGAATATCAATTCTCCTAGACTAGAAAGTTGCTCATTAAAAACCTGAAGCAATGCTTCATTAATGCTACCATTTTCATTTAATTGCTTAATAAAACTATTCCTTTGTTGTAATATTTTATTGTAATCAATCAATTGTTGAAGATATTCCCTAGTAATCTGTGAAATAATAGTGTCAATAAATTTTCGTCTTTCTTCACTGCCACCTATAATTAATTCAATGTCATCAGGTGCAATCATAACACAAGGAAAACGGCCAATATGTTCACTAAATTTTTTATACTCCTCGCCGTTTAATGAAAACTCTTTTTTATTATTTTCTCTGAGTATTGAACATATTATTTGCTCTTTTTCAAAAAGATTAAAGTTGCCCTGTAGGCGCATTCCTAACATTCCATGTTGAACATTTTGATGATCACTTTTTGAAAAATAACTTTTGGTAAACCCTAAATAATAAATGGCATCTAACAAATTAGTTTTACCTGTTCCATTTTGCCCACAAATCCCAATTATTTTTTTTGTAAAAGAAAAATCTTTTTGTTTATAGTTCCTAAATTGAAGTAGTGATATTTTGTTAATCTGTAGCATCTAAGGCAAAATAAAGGATAATAGTCTACGTTGAAGATTATTCATAAAAATATATAGTTAAAAAAATTGGCTTAGTTATTGTTTTGACATGAAATTAGACTACATGTAAGTAAATAATTTATAATTTATTAACACTATGATTTTACTGTTTTCATATTTTATAATTTCGCAAGTTGTTTAACTTATTTTGATTGTAATAATCTATGTTAAATTGTTTGACTATAAACAACTAATGATATGTTAGAAATTTTGTTTCGTATTTTTTATATGATTGGGATTTACTTAATAACATTTTTGCTACTTCTAAAGCTTGTTATATTAATAATATATAAGCCAAAGGAGTGGGGATATATTTTCTCGCATTTATTAATTTATCATCATAGATATGTTGTTAGGAGAGAAGAGTTTTCACGTTTTCTTCAATTTAGAATGATACTCAATATCCTTACTTTTATAATTCATTTGTCACTTTTAGTATGGATTGGATCACATTTTATGCACTCTGCTGTATCTGAAACCGTAATTCTTAATCCATAATAATCTTCTAGTATTTAAAGATTAATTAAATGTATTAGGTATTTCAATTCTTTACAATTGTATAATTATGAAGAGTTTTGAAGTTTGTTGGAAAAAATGGCTTTTTAATTGAAAGCTTTGTCAAATTTACTTACCTAATCTTGCTGTTTTGAAAAATGTTGTTATTAATGTGCTTGCCATACACCTCAAATATTTTGTAAAAATTTTTCAATTTCATCTATCTCAAAATTTCTATCAATGCCGCTTAGTGATTAACAAAAATGGATATGTCAAATACAATTTTATTTAAAAAAGCATTTATAGTTGATTGTTTGTAATTGCCCTAAACCATAATAACTTTTTCTCCCCACTATTATTTATCAATTGTCATGTGATAATTAATAAATTCATATTATTTTTCCAACTTAATTTAATTAATTTATGGTTATTAATTGGGGTATCATTGGTTGTGGCGATGTAAACGAAGTGAAAAGTGGGGAAGCTTTTAATAAAGTAGAAGATAGCAATCTGATTGCAGTAATGCGTAGAAATGGTAAAAAAGCAGCAGACTTTGCTCAAAGACATAACGTTCCTTTTTGGTACAATAATGCCAATGAATTAATCAATAATCCCACTATTAATGCAATTTATATTTCAACACCACCAATATTTCATGAAGAATTTACGCTAGCAGCAA
This sequence comes from Chitinophagaceae bacterium, assembly GCA_947379895.1. Classification (GTDB taxonomy): domain Bacteria; phylum Bacteroidota; class Bacteroidia; order Chitinophagales; family Chitinophagaceae; genus Parasediminibacterium. The sequence continues at coordinate 20,830 of CANCPA010000061.1, forward strand.
TTAGGGCAGGAAAAAATGTTTATGTAGAAAAGCCCATGAGTACTTCTGTTGAGTCATGTATTCGTATGAAAAATGCAGCAGATGAAAATAATTGTAAATTAACAGTTGCACTTTATCGACGTCAACTACCCCTATATATCTACGTAAAGAATTTGCTTGAAAGCAACGAACTTGGTGCAATCAGATATGTTCGATTAACAATTCTTCAGCCTGTTAAACCAACTTTTGTGGCAGAGTCTGAAACTTTTTGGCGAGTCGATCCTACTATCGCAGGAGGAGGTTTATTTTATGATTTGGCGCCACATCAGCTTGATCTTGTTTATCATTTTTTCGGGAAACCAGTTCAATATTTTGGAATAGCAAAGAATCAGTCAAAGCAATATGCAGCAGAAGATATCGTTACAGGCATAATGCTATTACAAAACAATGTATTTTTCAATGGTATGTGGTGTTTTAATGTAACAGAAGGTCTTCAAAACGATTTATTTGAAATAGAAGGGGAGAAGGGACGTATTTCCTTCCATTTATATGGTAGTAAGGTGGAGTTATACCGTAATGGAAAAGCTGAAACGTTAAGTTTCAACCATCCTTATCATGTTCAACAACCAATGATAGAAAAAGTAGTTGATTATTTTTCTGGTAATGGTATTAATCCTTGTTCAGCAGCAGATGCTATTGAATCGATGAAGATTATGGAGAACTTTGTTTATGGAAAAAAGTAGCGGATTCAGGGGTACAGGGACAAGATTCAGGTTTCAGGTTTCAGGTTTCAAGTTTCATAATCCACCTCTAGCAAGCTGTTTACCTTCTCATACAGATGATTTACAGTCAATAGTAAGTTAATTACTACTAGGAAATTCACTGCGGTTGCATAAAAACGGACTAATTCGATAAGATAACGTTCAGAAAAATATAGATATAATCTTACGATTTTTTGTAAAGTAGAATAGAGGACTGGATTTTTTGAAGAGAATGTGTTAGCAATTATTCAAATAGACTACAATTAAATAAATAAGGATTATAAATGTATTACTGATTACAAGTTATGGTGAAACTACACTAAATACATTTTAATCATTTGCCTATCACTTGACTATTTGACTTTAATTTTCCTGTATTAAATACCTTCACTGCCAAGGATTCTAATTGAATATCATGTTTATAAAATGACCACCATAAAATGGCATTACTTATTGATCCATAACTAGGACTCTTTGTTTTTCCATCTCGTGTTTTCTCTTGATTAGAACCTGTTCTTGTATTACCTTCCACATTTAAATTTCCTACTGTATCAATCCTTGACAATAGCCAAGTAAAACTATTTTCAAACATTTTAAGCAATTCTTTTCTCTGTTTTTCATTGGCTACAATATCAAAATAGCGATGTGCAAAGAGAAGTCCAACGGCATGATAACTACAATCAAATCCTTTTTTTTCAGGATTGAAGCCGGCAGTATCTTGTAAGGAAATCCCTTCGGAGATAAATTTTGCCGACTCTTCAATAAAAAAATTATTTCTACACAACACACCAGTTTCACCAATTGCTGCCCCCACTAAATATCTACGGTGCGTATAAGGAGAATTTCTTTTGGTCCCATTTGCTAAAATATCAGGCCTTAGCATCCAAGTAACAGCCTTCGTAATACAGGATTCTAATGGAGTAATTCTAGCTTCATATTTCCTAAAATATGGACTCGTTTTCAATAACAGGCATGCATGTGCAACACTTTCTATATAAAAAGAGGTGCTATGAAAATTATCAGGGCATGAAAAAGAGCCGTCTTCCTGCTGTTGTTTCATACCCCATTCTAAAGCAATCAACCCACGCTCAATCACCTCACTATCATTTTTCACAATACCACCTACAATTGCATCCGCCGCATATCGTTGTTGTTCAATAAACCATTTGCCTGTTTTTAAACTATCATAACTCATATTTAATGGACTCCAAGCACCATTTGCATTCATATCTTTCCCAAATAATGCCAATCTTTGAGTACGAGGGTAGTATAGTTTTTTTGTTGTTCCATACGATTCAAAGTAGATATCTGTACTGTCCGTGATAGGTTTTAAAATTATGGAGCATTTGGGAATTGATGTATTCGCAATACAATTAATAAAGTTAAATAAACAGGTGAATATAATTAGTAAGTATATTTTTATATATGATTGATGAATGTTATACATGATCAATTTAATTAATGATGGTAAGCTGACTCGTTTCCTATCAACTTGTTTAAGCTGATGTTAAAAGTGTTGTTGAAAAAATTAAGTTTATACAGATTGTAAAGTCTTTTTTAAAGAGAATGTTTCATCATGACTTCACGCTAAAGTCTGTAATTATACACACTTTGAATATGAATTATAAATATGAATTCGCTGTACGTTTTTTTGTTACTGAACTTGATTCAAGAATTTCATTAAGCTCAATTATATTTCTACAAATTTTGCCTCTAGCAAGAATTGATTTGAACAGTGATTAAGCTATTAAATGTGGAAGGAAAAACAAACAAAGGATCTCATCAATTAATGAAGTAAGAACATAGATAACGATTAAATTTGGTAAGAATTTTTAATCAAGTAATAAAAATGAATCTAGTGATTACATTACACCAAAATCTATACTTAATACTTATACCGATTCTTTACACTAGATTCCCATACCTTGCTTCCTAAATATGTCTACATTTAATAAAAATTATAGATCGCAGAAACCATAAAATTCGTAACTAGAAACTAGTATTTCATATCCTTATTCCTAATTTCAGTGTTAATAACTGTTGATTTTTGTAAATATTTCAATAAAATAATTCACAAATAGGGATTTTTTATCTATTTACAAAATTTTACTTTTCATTATTAAATTTCAATCCTTACCTTCGCCGCCCTTATGTTCATTTATTAGGGGTAATAGGTTTTATTTATATACGGTTACTGAAATCTTTTCAGCAAAATTT
>CANCPA010000062.1 GCA_947379895.1 Chitinophagaceae bacterium
TTAATAAAGGGTATTAAGTCTAATTTATATTCTTCAACACAAAGACACAAATACTCAAAGTAGCACAAAGAAAAAATGAAGTATTGATACTAATGAAGTGATTTTAAAGAACTTAGAGCCTTTGCGACTTAGTTTCTTTGTGGCAATAGAAATAAAAAAAAACAAAAAGCATTTGATTCAATCTATTGCGTATGGTGAGTTAATCATTAACAATTAATCATTATTAAAAAATCCCTTCCGCTCCAAAATAGCTTTGTAATGCTTTTGGAAGAATGATACCTTCTGCTGTTTGAAAATTTTCTAACAAACAAGCCACTATACGAGGCAATGCCAAAGAACTTCCATTTAAACTATGAGCTAAAACCATTTTGTTATTGCTGTCTTTGAAACGACATTTCATACGATTTGTCTGATAGTTTTCAAAGTTACTCACGCTACTTACTTCTAACCAACGCTTTTGTGCAGCACTAAATACCTCAAAGTCGTAGGTAATTGCACTTGTAAAACCCATGTCACCACCACATAAACGAAGAATTCTGTAGGGTAATTCTAACGAGTTTAATAATGCTTCTACATGTGCCACCATCTCGTCTAAAACCTGATAGCTTTTTTCAGGGTGAACCAATTGAATAATCTCAACTTTCTCAAATTGATGCACACGGTTCAATCCACGCACATCCTTTCCATAACTTCCTGCCTCTCTTCTAAAGCAGGGACTGTAGGCCGTCATTTTAACAGGCAATTCATCTTCCTTCAAAATGGTATCACGATATACATTCGTTACAGGAACTTCGGCTGTAGGTATCAAGTATAATTTATCCTCAGTTACATGGTACATCTGCCCTTCTTTATCAGGCAATTGACCGGTTGCAAATGCACTCTGTTCATTCACCATAAAAGGAGGGAGGTATTCAAAATATCCGGCCTTAACATTAAAGTCCAAAAAATACTGCACAAGACTACGTTGTAGTTTTGCACCTTGACCCGTGTAAACAGGAAATCCTGCACCCGTTATTTTATTGCCTAATTCAAAATTTGCTAATTTGTATTTATCTAACAAAAACCAATGTTCTTGTGCTTTTTCGTATAAATTAGGTATTTGTCCTCCTTCTCTAACCACTACATTCTCTTCAGGAGTCTTTCCTAATGGAACTTCCTTAGCAGGAAGATTTGGCAATTGAACAATTGCTTCGTGTAATTGCTTTTCTACAGCAACAATTTTCTCCGAAAACTCAGCTGCCTGTACCTTAAATGCCGCCACTTGTGCCTTTGCCTCTGTTGCTTCGGCCACATTTCCTGTAGTCATCAATAATCCTATCTCTTTAGAGATTGCATTGATGCCCGACTGTGCCGTATCGAAACCCAACTGAATTGATTTACGTTCGTTGTCTAGGGCTATTATTTTATCTACCAAATCAAGTTGTTTGAAATTCTTTACGCTCAAACGTTCCTTTACCCATTCGGGATTGTTCTTCAATACACTTACCTGTAACATGTGTTAATTATCATTTGCGGCAAATATAACCTCCTCAACTGAAAGTAGTAAAGTAGTTATCCCTAAAATGTATAATTAAAATGTCTATTTCGTTGTTAAAACAATAGACTCATGAATTATTTGAGTGAATAACTGACTTACTCAGTTTGTGTATGTAGACTATTTATCATAGGATTTCGGACTATTAAATGGTTTGTAAAACGCATTCAGCAATAGATTGGTGTATAGAGTTTTGGTAGCTTATTAATCTTTTATTTTTGTGATTACAAATTTCTTGAGTGTATAATTAAATCTAGGAAACTCAATTATCAAACCTGTTCCCAAACTGAGATTAGATACATTTTTCTCGTAATCATACTTCTCAATTGTGCTGACTCCTGTATTTAAATTAGTCATTGTAGCACTGTAATATAATTGTGGTTTAAAGATGGATGTAGAAACGTCAATAAATAAAATCAATTTCTTCGATAATCTATATCCAAATGTTGAGGAGGCACTAATTGTGAAATTGTTTTGTGCAAATGTTCCTTTAGATAAATACGTTACGCGAAATACATCATTAGCATTTTTCTGTTTCAAATAAGCTTCGGCCGAATAGGTTGAGAAAGAAGTTAAGCCAACAGCAATTTTCGGATAAAAAACGAATCTGTTCTTCTCAAATCTATATAGAATTCCTAAATTAGCCCTTGTAAACTCCGATAAAGGGGGATTACTATTAATATCCCAATACGTATAGGGTACAGTTACATAATGGTTGGGAAATTTGGGCGATAAATCATTTTGTAAATCATTATTTGGGTCGTATAACTTGTTAGTTGATCCACCCAATTGAATATTAGCTTCTACACCCCAATGTTTACAAAAGAAATAGGTAAAGGAAAATAGTTGCCACGTAATCGAATGGTCAGCATAAGAAATAAATGGATCGGTAATTGCTCCTTTTGCCATTTTGTTGATAGGGATGTTATAACTCGCCATCGTTTTCCATTGAATTTTGTTTCTGTAATTCAATGAATCCTGTCCCTTACAAATCAATGTAAAAAGTAGCAGCTGTACTATTAGTATCGTTTTTGTCATCATCTATACATTAAATAAGATTGATTGTGGTTGTTTCTTGTTCTAATAACCTGCCGTCTGATAATTTTAGTTGCACTTTAAATTGATGCTTTATGTTTTTTGTAGGAGTTGTCATCAGTAAAATGTCTACATCAAATTGCAACTCATGTGCATGTAAATAGTGAAAATTCAAATTATAAAAATAGTTTTTTGCAATTGTAAATGAATAGTCCTGATACACCTTGAAATAGTCTGTTATCTCAGATCCTGCAGCATGATTTTCATCAAAATCATACTTACTGATTATTTTAAATGATACAATTGAGTCTACAGGAAAATAGCCATCATAGTAGTGGACAGGATTTCCTGCATAGGTACTTTTAGCAATATAATTTATGGGGGATATGGACATTGCTACTCTATTTCTCACTAAATGCAATCTGATGCCGTAAGCTTTTTTAATAACAGAGTCAGTAATGGCAATGTTAGCTGTACTACCACTATTGTCGAGATGATTTAGATAGAACTTTTGGTTTGTGTAAAGTCCGCCTTCGGTTTCGTGTTTAGGACAGCATGCAATCATCATATCGAGTAAAAGAGGAATGAGGAGTGCTAATAATGTGAGCTTGATATTTCTGTTCATTAGTGGATTGTTAAGAAGTAAAGGATAAAAGTAATAAAAGATTTTCCCTTTATATTCTATTGGTTTCATAAGTCATTTATTTTGTGATAATATTTTGATAAAATCTATGGTCTTTGTTAACGTTTTTCTTTTGGGTTAATTAAAAATGAAAATTGGCGATGTTTAATTTTGCTAGTTAAAGCTTTTAAAGTTAGAATATGTATCTCGTTAAGTGATGTTCTATTTTATGCTGACTTTTTGGAGTATAAATTTATTCATAATGGATTACAATTTCAAAAAATTGTGACTTGTAATTTTTTGAATAGTGTAACATGAAAATAAGGAATTTGATAGCTTTTTAAAGAGTTTATCATAAAGAAATACAAAAACAGTATGTATTAAATTTAATCTGCCATAGTAGAATTAATATCAATTATTAATTACTTCAAATAAGAAAACTTGGCTAGTCTCAAAAATATTAAAGTTGTTATCAACGATTGTAATCAATGTCTTATGACCATTTGGTAAAGTTGGGCCAAAAGTCATCCCTTCAACATTATCAACATATCGCTTCAAATTATCCATATTTAATAATAATCTTTTCTTGGCAGGAATAAAGTTTTTATTTTCTTTCAATGATTTAAAATCTTTAATATTTGTTGCTTTACTTAAATCTGCTTCAAATATTTTAACTGTACAAGCCATTCTTCCTGTAGAAAAGGAACGTTCCATGACTAATAATTTATTATTTGAAGTGCTCAAAATATCTGACACCCCATTTATCTTAAAGCCTAAAGGAATAGCGGAATGGGCAATTGGTTCTAATTTATATGCAAATTGTGCACTATTTTTCTTAGTAGCCACATCATACTTTAATATTCTAATCATAGGGTTTACGTCTTGCGTATCAGCCCTCTCACCATCCTGATAAAGGGGTTCTTCAATACTAACATATGCATCTTTATAATCGTTGGCAAAGGCAATACCTTCAAAAACACCATTTTGTCTTGGTCCAATTTCTTCCTTGTGCATCAACACTTGCGATGGCAAGGAAAATGTATCTACATATTTTCCACTATTGGTGATAGTTGTAATTGCTGGATTTTCTAATACGGTTTTAAATAATCCCACTTCCCGCTCTCCTTCGCTTGTCCAAACAAACTCATTAGTTGCAGGATTATATCTAAGTGCTTCAGGGTCGGGTGTTTTTAATGGATTTTCGTCTTTATTGGGGTACAAAGTACCATCCCCCTGTAAGAGATTAGTAACATTTAAAAAGACAACGGTGTCTATTCCCTTAGGAGTAATCGCTATTTTTAAAGTATAAAATCTAGCAGGATTATGTTCGCTTCTATCATCACAAATTGCAAAGTATAAGTTATGTTCTGCATCAAAGTCAATCCCAGAAAGTCCCCCAATTTTGGTCCCTTTAAATTTCATATTATAAGGAATATCGTATTCGCCTAAAAACATTAATTCTTTGATATTTGGAGCAGTAGGTAGCTTAAATTTCTTTTGAGCAAATAAATTTGAAAGAAATAATACAAAAATAATAATGCTTAACAATTGCTTCATAATGTAATTTGTCTGCAAACTAATAAAATATTATACGATTTGAAATAATAAAATAGCTAAATTTTATTATTTTTAAGATTACTTAAATTTTAAGATTACAATTTAGAATGTATTGTAACAATTTAAATATTAAAAGATTGATTTACTTCAAAAGTTGTTTATTTGTCCCTTAATAGAAAATATATGATTGATTATAAATCTTTGGTAAAAAACCAATCAGGCGAACTGATAGAAAAATTGGTAGCCTATGTAATAAGTAAAGACCCAATTGAAGTGCTATTTAACTTTCAAGATGGTGATCAGTGGTCAATTATTTCGATGCACCAATACGAGGAAGATTTGGAAATATCTCTCAGACTACACATCAATAATTTCTTCGACTTATTTTTAGGATATTATGATGATGAAGACGAATTTCACGAAATTATTCATCCTCTTTCAGCAGAAGAAAAAGAAAGTTTACCAGATGGACTTAAAAAAATAATGAAAAAAGTACTTGTCGACGAAAAAGGAATGAGATTATCAGGAAAATTCCTTTCAAGATAACGAATAGAAATCAGTTGTTAGTTGTTAGAACTTTATTCTAAAACTAATAACTAACAACTGATCACTACTAACTATCCTCGGCTACTTTTTAATTGAGAGTGTATAAATAAACTTGTGATGCTTTTATTTTCGTAAGCATTTCTTATAGCTATCGCGAACAAATCTGCTACAGAAAGCACTTTAATTTTATTGCTTTGGTATCTCAACGGGATTGTATCACAAACAACTAATTCTTCTAACACACTATTTTCAATATTCTCCTTCGCATTTCCACTCAATACAGCATGAGTACATAATGCACGAACACTAGTCGCACCCTTTTCTTTCAATAATCCTGCAGCCTTAGCAAGCGTACCACCCGTATCACAAATATCATCAATCAACACAATATCCTTACCAACAACATCACCAATAACCACCATACTTGCAATTTCATTTGCTCTTTTGCGGTGTTTATCACAAATAACCATTTCCGTATTAAAATAACTAGCTATTTCTCTCACCCTGTTTGTACTTCCCACATCTGGGGCAGCAAAACAAAGATTTTTAAGCTTCATTTGTTCGATATAAGGAATAAAAATGGCGGAACTATCTAGATGATCAACAGGAATATCAAAAAAAGCCTGAATCTGAGGTGCATGCAAATCCATCGTTATAACCCTGTTTGCCCCTGCGGCCTCTAGTAAAGTGGCAATCATTTTTGAGCCAATTGCTACACGTGGTTTATCTTTTCTATCCTGCCGTGCATAACCATAATAAGGAAGAACCGCAATAATTTTGTAAGCACTTGCCCTCTTAGCTGCATCAATCATCAGAAGCAATTCCATGAAATTATCTGTAGGAGCATAAGTACTTTGAACCAAAAAAACATAATCGCCCCGAATACTTTCCAAAAAGATAGGCTGAAACTCGCCGTCACTAAACTTTTGAATATTTATCTTACCTAAAGGAGCGCCAAAGCGCTGAGCAATTTTTGAGGCCAAATGTTGCGATCCAGTACCAGAGAAAATCTTTACAGAAGGGTTCATAATATCAATGTTGGCCGCGAAGATAAATTACTAGAACTTTAAACAATACATTATTTTACATATTTGTGAAAAAAAGCAAACAATAGCATAATATTGTATCAAACACAGCTATGGCTAAGATTAAAGATTGGGCAGAAGATGACCGTCCAAGAGAAAAATTGATTGCCAAAGGGGCTGATTCATTATCCAATTCAGAATTGCTTGCAATTCTCATCAACAATGGCACTGTAGACAGGAGTGCCCTCGACCTCGGTAAAGAATTAATGGCAAAATGTAACAATGACCTCAAAAGGGTTGCATCCCTGAATTATCAGGAAATTGTAGAATTACATGTAAAGGGTTTAGGGGAAGCTAAAGCTATTACAATTGTTGCTGCACTAGAATTAGGACTTCGAAGAAATATAACTGACATCAAAAAAGAATTCATATCGAAAAGTAAAGATATAGCACTTTTTCTTCAAGCACAACTTGAATATAAATCAATGGAATTGTTTATTGCAATTTATTTAAATAATGCGCAAAAGGTAATACATCATGAAATAATTAGTCAAGGAGGGATTACCGGAACAGTTGTTGACCCACGAACTGTGATAAAAAAAGCCTTAGCATATAATGCCGTAAATATAATACTTTGCCATAACCACCCAAGTGGAAGTCTGAAACCAAGCAAAGCTGATGAAAATGTTACGAAAAGAATCAAAGAAGCAGCGCTACTGTTCGACATTAAAGTACTCGACCACATTATTGTTAGTAACGAAGGATATTTTAGCTTCGCAGATGATGGACTGATTTAGTTGTTAGTTTTTAGCTATTAGTGGAATTCTCTAACCACTAATAACTAAAAACTATATTGATTATGCTTGTCCGAATGGCCCTCCGAAGTTCATGGGTATTTCTATCTGTTCCATATCCTGAATTTGACCATTAGTCGCTTCAAAACGGTCAATATTTTCTTTTAATGCCTTCATAAATCTCTTTGCATGCATTGGAGTGAATATTATTCTACTCTTTACTTTACTTTTAGGAGTCCCAGGCATTACACTAACAAAGTCTAAAACAAACTCCGAATTACTGTGTGTAATGATGGCAAGGTTTGCATAAATACCTTCTGCCATTTCCTCGGTTATTTCAATATTAAGCTGATTCTGTGGTTGTTGAACGTCTGACATTTTATATTTTTTATTTTGTAAGGTTGCAAAGTAAATGTATTGAGGTATTCAATTGAAAGAAAGTTTTAGAAAAACACTTCTATCTTAATTTCATTCTGTAGAAGTAAAATACAAACAACTATTTAGTTCAAAGAGGATTTAGTAATTAAGCTAATTAAAGGTGCAACCTACCAACTTTCTTTATTCCAAAAAACAAAAGCAAATTTTTAGACTTTTGGTTAAGGTGAAGTCATTACTTTTACCGCCTTGAATAAATGCTAAATAACTTAAGCATTTATTTACTGATTAAAACATTAAGGATTTAATAAAAAATAATGAGTAAAGAAATTACTTCGAGAGAACAGGATTATTCGCAGTGGTATAATGACTTGGTAATCAAAGGCGGTCTAGCCGATTACTCTGCCGTTCGTGGATGTATGGTTATCAAGCCATATGGTTTTGCATTATGGGAAAACATGCGTGATGTTTTGGATAAGAAGTTTAAGGATACAGGCCACCAAAATGCCTATTTCCCTTTGTTTGTTCCAAAGAGTCTATTTGAAGCAGAAGAAAAGAATGCAGAAGGATTTGCCAAAGAATGTGCGATAGTAACACACTATCGTTTAAAGACTGACCCAAACAATAAAGGGAAATTAATTGTAGACCCAGAAGCTAAGTTAGAGGAAGAATTAGTAGTTCGACCTACAAGCGAAGCAATCATTTGGAATACCTACAAAACATGGATACAATCCTATCGTGATTTGCCAATCTTAATCAATCAGTGGGCAAATGTAGTTCGTTGGGAAATGCGTACACGTCTGTTCCTTCGTACTGCTGAATTTCTTTGGCAAGAGGGGCATACAGCTCACGCTACAAAAGCCGAAGCAATAAAAGAAGCAGAATTGATGCTTGAAGTTTATGCAGACTTTGCGGAAAACTATATGGCTATGCCTGTTATCAAAGGGTTGAAGAGTGCTAGTGAACGTTTTGCAGGAGCAGAAGAAACTTATTGTATAGAGGCATTAATGCAAGATGGAAAGGCATTACAAGCAGGCACATCCCACTTTTTAGGACAAAACTTTGCAAAGGCATTTGATGTTAAGTTTAGTGACAAGGAAAATAAACTTGAATATGTTTGGGCTACAAGTTGGGGAGTTAGTACACGTTTAATAGGTGCATTAGTTATGGCACACAGTGACGACGATGGTTTAATATTACCTCCTAAAATCGCTCCTTTGCAAGTGGTTATTGTGCCAATATACAAAGGAGATGAACAAAAGGCGATGATTGATAATAAAGTTCTAACAATTGTAGAACAGTTTAAAGAACTAGGCATTAGGGTAAAATATGATGATTCAGACAACAACCGTCCCGGATGGAAATTTGCACAATATGAGATGCAAGGTGTTCCTGTTCGTATTGCTATAGGAGCTAGAGACCTAGAAAAGAATATCGTTGAGGTAGCAAGAAGGGATACAAAAGAAAAAACATCCGTAGATATTAATGGTATTTCATTTTATGTAAAGAAATTACTTAACGAAATTCAATTAAATATATATAACAAGGCATTGAAATTTACACAAGACCATATTACCCCTGCAAACAGTTGGGATGAATTTGTGGATTTGTTGGATAACAAAACTGGTTTCATTTCTGCACATTGGGACGGAAGCGCAGAGACAGAGGAAAAAATAAAAGAATTAACAAAGGCAACAATCCGTTGTATTCCATTAAATAATCCTTTGGAAGAAGGTAAGTGTATACTATCAGGAAATCCTTCCACACAAAGGGTCTTGTTCGCTAGAGCATATTAATCTAATTAATCATTAAAGACATACAGGTTGCAAGCCACAAGTTGCAGGTTTCAAGAGTTAGTAACCTGCAACTTGTGGCTTACAACTTTAGATTGTAGTTAACTTACCAAAGTCTCAAATCAATTAAATTTCCATGTATGATTATAAGTGGTGATCACGACTTGATTCCGTTGAAACATACCGTTAAGATAAATAAAAACATTTCAAAGTATTATTTTTGGATATTACCTAAATCTGGTAAGGAACTTTGAAAGAACACAGTTATGTTTTTAATAAATTAGTTGACAAGTTCATCTCTATACCATTTCAAAAGCTTAAATAAAAAGACTTTAATTTAAGAAGAAATATATTCTACCAAGGCGTTTCACCTTCTACACCATCATCAAAATTGCTTGTATTCATCTTACTTCCTTGAACAAAGAATCTTCCACCACTATTATCCCCCCCGCTTGCAGCTCCTGCCGTTCCCGGTGCTGCTCCCAACGGTGTTAATGGTCCAGAAGGTATTGGTTTAAAGTTGCCGCCACTTGAAGATGTACTGCCGCCAAATTTATTATTATCATCCATTTCCTCAAAGCGTTGGATATGAAGGAATGCCTGTAATCTAATATTTTCTAAAGAACCATTTCTGTGCTTAGCAATACGGATATGTGTTTCTCCTTTTGTGCTCTCACCATGTTCATTCTGCATATTTTCGTAGTATTCAGGACGATAAATAAACATAACCATATCCGCATCTTGTTCAATTGCTCCTGACTCTCTCAAATCGCTTAACTGTGGTATCTTACTTTCCTTTCTTGTCTCTACTGCCCGACTCAACTGACTCAAAGCAATGATTGGAATATTCAATTCCTTTGCCAATGCCTTCAGGTTTCGAGAAATAGTACTGATTTCTTGTTCACGATTACCATTCTTCTCTGCACTACCACTCATTAACTGTAAGTAATCTATTATAATCAGTCCAACTTTATGTTTGTTAACCAATCTTCTTGCTTTAGCTCTAAATTCGAAGATATTTAGTGCTGCTGTATCATCTATATATATCGGGGCCGTTTCAAGCTTTTTGATACCCTTTGTATGCAATTGCTGATATTCATAATCTTCCATCTTACCACGGTTGATTTTCTCCAATGGAATTTCGCTTTCAGCACTTAGAATACGCTGCACTAACTGTGCAGCACCCATTTCCAAACTGAAGAAAGCAACCGGAGTAGCTCGTCCTGGATTTAAGGCTGCATTACGGGCAAGGTTCAATGCAAAAGCTGTTTTACCCACAGCAGGACGAGCAGCAAGGATAATTAAATCGGTAGGCTGCCATCCAAAGGTCACTCTATCTAAAGATGGGAAGCCACTTGGCACACCCGAAATTTCCTCAGTTTTAGTTCGTAGGTCATCAATACGATTTACAGCTTGTGCTAAAGCTGTACCCATATCCTTATAATCTTGCTTCAAGAAATTCTTGGTAACATTGAATATCTTTTCTTCAGTTGTATTAAGTAAATCAAAAACATCGGTACTATCTTCATAAGCTTCGCCAATAATCTCCCCACTAATTTTTATTAATTCTCTTTGAATAAACTTTTGTAATACAATTCTTGCATGGGTATCAATGTTAGCAGTAGAAACAACAGCATTTGTTAATTTGGTTACTCCATAAGGACCTCCTACTTCTTCAAGTAGTTCTTTAAATCGTAATTCTTCTACGACTGTCAATATATCAATAGGCTGACTCTTCTGTTCAAGATTCATCATGCACCTGAAAATATGTTCATGCGCCTGTACATAGAAACATTCTGGTAATAATATTTCACTCACCACATCAAAAGCACCTTTTTCGAGCATTATTGCTCCTAAAACTGCTTCTTCAAGTTCCCTTGCCTGTGGCGGAACTTTTCCAAAAGCCATCGTACTTAAATCAATACCACTTTTCCTTCTCTTACGATCTTTGTTTATGCTGGTAAAATCCATGAGTCTAACCAATTTACAGGGTGAAAACTGTTTTTTCTTCTACACATTTTTTTATCATTTAGTAGAAGGGGGCAGCGAATATGAGGCAAGATTTTGAGAAACAGAAGATTTATTTTGGTATTTTTAATGCACATGCCTTCAACAATTAAATAACATTGAACAAAGGGTTGTCCACAGTTAAAGGATAGGTTATCAACAAAAAGAAAAAGTTTTACGCTTTTTACACACCATTAATAACAAGTTACTGTGCAAAAATAAATAATGTTATTTTAAAAAAGATTGAGGTAAAATATGTAGTAATATTTGATAAAAAACTATATGATTAAATAGTAAAAATTTCTGACAAAATAATCAAAAACTACTTATTTCTTTTTAGTGTATACAAGTAAATTATACGATTGATCAATCCATTCTTTCATCAATTGTGAAGAAACAGAACCATCTACAATAATTGTATTCCAATGCTTTTTATTCATATGAAAACCCGGAATCACACAGCTATATTGTTCCCTTAAATCTTCGGCTATATCAGGGTCACATTTAACATTAAACTGCAATTGAAGAGAATCTAGTCCTGTCAGTAAAAATATTTTACCATTTACCTTGTAAACTAAAGTATCAGGTCCAAAGGGAAAACATTCCTCTACAAAGGGTTTACTTAGACAGTAATCTCGTAATTGCTCAATATCCATATTATTTCAATAATGAGTTAAGAATGATATTTGATAAATTCTGAGTCTAATTTATGAAAAGAAACATATACCGTAAGAATTTGAAACCCTTACGTGAAGTACTTATCACTTAACCCTAAAGAATCAAAAGCTTTATTATTGAATCATACAGGCACCTACTGTCACATTGCTAGTTTCATCAATTAGTATAGCTCCTCCATTTACCCTTAGTTTTTGATAGCTATCATAGGCAATTGGTTGAGCTGTCTTAATAGTTGCCCTAATAATATCATTCAATCCTGCTTTGTCAGGAGATAAATCCTTCTCTAGAGTATTTACATTTAATTTATAATCAATCGTTTTTACTACACACCTAACTCTTGAACTATTTATTTGCAATAAGTATTTATTACCTGCAATCAAAGGCTTATTATCCATCCAACATAATAAAACTTCAATTTGTTGTTCTATCAGTGGTATATCTTCATCTTTTACAATGACATCTCCCCTACTCACATCCACATCGTGACGTAGATGAATAACTACACTTTGTGGTGCAAATGCTTCTTTTACTTTCTTTCCACCTAACTCAATCATACTTATCCTGCTCGATTCTCCAGAAGGCAAAATAGTTACTGCATCGCCTACTTTATAGATTCCACTTATAACCTTGCCAGCATAGCCTCTATAGTCATGTAATTGCTCAGTTTGAGGACGAATAACATATTGAACAGGAAAACGAGCATTAGTAAGGTTAATATCATCAGCTAAAGACACATTTTCAAGATAATTAAGCAATGTATCTCCCTTATACCAAGGTAACAATTGTGATGCATCTACAATATTATCTCCGTTCAAGGCTGAAATTGGAATATAAGTAACGTTCTTAAGTCCTAATTGTCCTGCCAATGAATCGTAGTCCTTTAAGATATTATTGTACACTTCTTCAGAATATTCTACTAAGTCCATCTTATTGACAGCAACAACAACATGTGGAATATTTAGCAATGAGGCAATGATCGAGTGACGCCTAGTTTGCTCTATCACACCATGCCTAGCATCAACAAGTATGATGATTAGCTCAGAGTTTGAGGCCCCTGTAACCATGTTCCTTGTGTATTGAATATGCCCCGGTGCATCGGCAATGATAAATTTTCTCTTAGGTGTAGAAAAATATTTATAAGCAACATCAATCGTAATACCCTGTTCCCTTTCTGCACGAAGACCATCTGTCAATAAGGCTAAATCAATTTCGCCATCGTCTCTATTTTTTGTTTGTCTTTCAATTGCTTCGAGATGATCAATCATGATACTCTTGCTATCGTATAACAAACGACCTATTAATGTACTCTTTCCATCATCTACACTACCTGCTGTAATAAATCTTAGTATATCCATACCACTGTCCCCAAAACGGGAATTTTATTTGTATTTATTCTTTAAAGAATAAGTTGTTTAAAATATATGTTTTTGCTGTTAACTTTAGAAAATAGGACGTCAAATGTTCATTATCAAGTACAACTACTATTTAAAACCCGTATCCAGTGTCCTGTAGCTTTAATCTTGAAATCAGCAAATTAAAAGTATCCGTTCTTCTTTCTATCTTCCATTGCAGCTTCACTAACCTGATCGTCAATTCTTGTTTCGCCTCGTTCACTTGTTTTAGTAGCAATTATCTCATTGATAATGTCATCAATCTTTGTAGCATTGCTTTCAACTGCAGCTGTACATGTCATATCTCCTACAGTTCTATATCGAACTTTTCTTACAGAAATCTTATCAGTAGGTTCTATTAATACAAATTTTGACATTGCCACAAATTGACCTTCATGTTCAATCACTTCCCTTTTGTGTGCAAAATAGATAGATGGCAATTTGATATTTTCTCTTTTTATATAATTCCAAATATCTAATTCAGTCCAATTACTAATTGGGAATACACGAACATTTTCTCCTTTATCGATCTTGCCATTGTAAATACTCCACAATTCAGGACGTTGTAGCTTGGGATTCCACTGTCCAAATTCATCTCTAACAGAGAATATCCTTTCTTTAGCCCTTGCCTTTTCCTCATCACGACGTGCCCCACCAATACAAGCATCGAACTTGAATTCTTCGATTGTATCTAATAATGTATAAGTCTGTAATGCATTTCTACTTGCGAATTTACCTTTCGGCTCAGCAAGATGCTTCAATTTAATTGTGTCTTCAACATTTCTAACAATCAAACGTTCTCCAATTTCTTCTGCTAAGTTATCCCTATATTCTAGGGCTTCTTTGAAGTTATGCCCGGTATCGATATGTACTAAAGGGAATGGGAATTTGCCTGGTCTAAATGCTTTCAATGCCAAATGCACCAACACAATTGAATCTTTACCACCTGAAAACAATAATGCAGGACGTTCGAATTGACCTGCAACTTCTCTCATAATGTGTATAGATTCCGACTCTAATTGATCCAAATAATCTAACTTGTAATCGCTCATTTATAATTTAATGTTTGCTATATCAGTTAATAATCTTTTTTTATTTATCTATCAACATTTAGACACAAAGTAACTCTTAGTATTTAAGTTACCCCTTTGTCCTAATTCCTTTCCTTTACATATTAACTATGCACGTGCAGTCCACATTCCTTTTTATCCGCGTCTTCCCACCACCATCTACCGGCACGAAAATCCTCTCCTTCTCTTATTGCACGTGTACAAGGTAAACATCCAATACTAACAAAGCCCCGATCATGCAAGGGGTTATATGGAATGTTATGTTTAGTAATTTCCGCTTTAACTTCTTCAGTTGTATGATGTAATAATGGATGATATTTTATTACCTGATTACTTTCATCCCACTCAAGAAATTCAAGACTATTTCTATCGGGCGAATGTTCGGCCCTTAAGCCTGTTACCCATATTGCATTTCCTTTTAATGCCCTCTTTAATGGCTCTACCTTTCTTATAAAACAGCAGGCTTTTCTATTATCTACACTCTCATAAAAGGCATTTGGTCCTTTTTCCGTTACAAACGCTTCTAAGGCAGCATGTTGTGGGTAATAAGGAATGATATGTGTATTGTAACGTTCGTTAGTACTTACCCAAACACTGTAGGTTTCAGAAAACAAACGACCTGTATCGAGCGTAAAAATGCTAATTGGTAATTCATTCGATAGTATCTCGTGAGATATTAATTGGTCTTCAAAACTAAAACTTGATGAAAAGGTTACTTTACCTGCAAAACTTGCTGTAAAAAAGCTTAACGCATCCTTTATTGATAAATCAGCTATCTTATTTAACAGTTCAGGAATAATTTCTTTATTCGATGTAGCCATATTTAATTAATATCTCATTTTTAATATCGTCCAAAAATCAGATAGTTATTGCTAGAAACATCTGAATCTAATTAGAGTAAAGGGTTCAATGTAGTAACCAATTAAAGTTGCCTCTATGAGTGCCCCCTTTAATGGCCGGCAAAAGTAATTGCAAATTTGGATAAATGAGTATTATAATCAGGAATTTTATTTACAATCTAATCTTAGAACCTATTAATTCATTAGTTCTTCCTTTAATTATTGAAATTGCAGATGTTCTTCATCACATTCAACAACCATTGTTAATGAAACGAATCTGCTTCCCAATGTAGAGAATTGTTGACAAAATACTCAGTAATATGATTGTACGATTCTTCATTTCGGATAATATGGTCATGAAAAGAACGTTGCCAATGAAAAACAAGATTACCTGACAAATGTATTTTCATTGAAGAGGTTGTTTTATTGGCCCCCATCAATTCTGATAGTGATTTAATTTTTATCGGTAGGGACAGGTCGCAACCTGTCACTACGACGTAATCATTGCAAAACCATAATCATTATTAAATCGGTTTAATTGTCACCAATGGAATCATTATCATAATTGGAATCAATATCATCAACGGATTTATTATCATCAACGGACAGGTCGCGACCTGTCCCTACATTTTACCAATCAATAATCTATTGGTTACCGTTCCCTCTTTGGTATGAACACTTACCGTATAAATTCCTTTGGAATATTTACGAGTTGATAACAGATAACTACTTGATCCTTGTAAATCAACATCTTTTCTGTCTACTACCTTTCCTGACATATCATAAATTGTGATTGTTGCCTGATTGATTCCTTTTTGAAATGATAATAACGTTTGAGTATTAGCTGGATTTGGTATCAATGAAAAGGCTAAACCACCTGTACCCACAGAAACAATTTTTACTGGAGAATAACTGACCGAACCATTAAACTCTATTATTTTCAATCTGAAATAATGAGATCCTACTGCAAGATTGGAATCAGTAACTGAATAAGTCCCTTTGTTTAAAGCTGAAGCCGAAACTGCAGTTTTCCAATGAATCCCATCATTACTTATCTCAACATCAAAATTCTTAATATTAACTTCATCAGTTACTTTCCATGTAATGTTTGCGTTATTTGCACTAACTAATGCGGCAGTAAAACTAATTAGTTTAAGGGGCATTATCGTATCAATTGGTTGAGATAAAATCAATGAATATGCCTGTGAATTGTTTTTTAAAGACCCCTTATGACTTACAATTATCGTGATATTATCTCCTTTAGTAATTGAATCGATTAAAATTTGTTCTTGATTATCTAAAATATTGTCTCCTTTTGTAGCAGCAGCAGCAGGTACATAAGGATTCAGAATCCAAGGATAATAAGTAACCCCGTTTTTAATGACTCTGATATCCAAATCATTTACTAACTCGGGTGTAGGAGGATGCTTAGCATCAACAATTATAGTGGGCCCAACAGGGTCAGTCCATGCAAGTGTTAATTTCAACGGACCACTTCCCTTAGCAGTAAAGCTTTTAGAAAATGCTTGTCCATTATTTAGGGTATTTTGATAAATGAAGTGCCTCGAACCGACTGTATCTGTGGCACTAGAAGCGTTTTTAATTACTTCTACAGCCTTTAAACTATTTAGCAATCCCCATCCAAACGCATAATCTGGTCCAGGATTATCGCCGGCTTCATTTGCCGTATGAATTGCAATTCCCCTCAACGTTGCGGCCAACATGAAGTTCCCTTTATTTAATTGAGCATAATATTCTTGCCATAAAAACAATGAACCTGCAACGCCGGGCGATGCCATTGATGTACCACTATCATAAAAGTAAGCGCTATCTTCATTTGCATTTGCAGAAAAAACATTGTATCCATCCGAAACTAAATCGGGTTTAATACGACCATCATTTGTAGGTCCCCAACAACTAAATGGCGTCATCACAACGTCAGAAGGTTGCGTATAACCATTGGGAATAGCATAAACGGCACCAACCGAGATAATATTCTTCCCACTCGCTTCGGGTATCATGCAGCCATAACTATTATTACTCGACAAATTTGCCGGACGTGTACCCTGTTGTAAATTTCCGAGGCTATCGTAATAATAATACGTTGAGCCAACAGAAGGACCATTTTGGTTCCGACTATTACCTGCAGCCCGAACGGGTAAATAGTAGGGTGCATTGTATACGATGTTGTCTAATTGCGAAGTTTCGGTACTGTAGTAACCAAAATTATAATCGACAGTATCTCCATATATGCCTTCCCATTCCCAACCATTCATCCCATAATACCATCCTGGCACATTTCCATAAGAATGATTTGAAACCAATAAATCGGATGCTATTCCAGTAATTTCAGGTATATCAATTTCCGTTTGATTATCTAATGTAAATACATACACGCGAATTCCTTGAATCCCGTTACACATCCCTTTAGCCAATGGATTAACGCCACTTGCTATCATTGTTCCTGTTACGTGAGTAGCATGGCTTGAACCATTTCCATTTGCCCTCGAAGAATCCATTCTATACACTCTTCCATTCAGTTCAGCATGGGTTTCACGTACTCTTCCTCCATCCCAAACGGCTAATTTATTTTTCAAATAGGGCGTCGATCCACTTAAGTTAAGTCCTGTACTACCACCCGACCACAATTGATTCGTGTTTAACGTAGCGGCAACATCCGTATTATTAAATGTGGAATAATATTTTGGGTGATTGTTTTTACTAATGCCCATCAATGCGGCATAACTCCCATCTTTACCCTCAATTACAGTTGGCCAATTGTGCAATTTTGCCATCATTAATGCCCGCTGCTTATTATTGGCAGAAGCGTATTTATATTCGATAGTAGCTTTTTTTAGTGCATCTCTATTTGTAGCAGTCTGTGCAATCAGATGAATTTGACAAAGAAAAAACGTTGTAAAAAAAACAATGAGATAACGCATAGTAACCTATTTTTATACTTTTTAGTACTGATAACAACAAAATACGGTTACAAAATAACCACTTTAACCATTTAATTGAGCAAAATGATAAAAATGATTTTTTCTGGGATAGTAATCATCCTTTTAACAACCGCTTGTAGCGCAATTAATGCCAATCGTCAATCTAAAATAAAGCAAGGAATTACAGGACGGGTAACTATACAATCTGGAAATTACTTTCCTTCTCCCAATAGACCTACTCCCAAACCTAAAGGACTCATGACAGTAGTTTATGTTTATGAAAAGACAAATATTATTCAAACTGAAATTAAAGATGCAGCACCATTATTTAAACTCGTCAAGTCGAAATTAATTACACAGACAAACACAGATTCTGCAGGTTACTTTAAAATAGCTTTGCCAATAGGAAGCTATTCATTGTTTGTAAAAAAAGGAAATGCCTACTATGCCAATAACTTTGATAAACAAAATAATATCAACGTCTTTATAGTAGAAAAAAAGAAGGTTACAACCGTTTCTATCAATGACAATTCGGGTACAACACAGTAAGGTATTGAACAGAAGTATGTATCATTATAGAAGCTAGATAATTATTTTGGAAGAAATAAATTAAACTAGAAAATTTTCAGGTTTCGGTTTTTAAAAGAATTTCGATAAACCATATAATACCATATACCAAAAACAGTCTGAATTTTCATTCGGGATTGTATAAGTATTCATTTTTTTCTCAATCACGAGACAAAGAAGTTAGTCGAGTTTCTTATTCGTTTACTAAAAACAATCTCGGCAAATCTCGAATAATGTTTTCATACCCGAAACAGGATCTTAACAGATTACGAATTGATTTTTTGTTCCTGAAATGTGGCATAAATAGTTGACGAGGTTTGTTTTTATGCCCGAAATGTAATCTCGACAGATGACGAGGTGTGTTTTCGTGGCTGAAAAGTGATCTCGACAGATGACGAGGTATGTTTTCGTGCACGAAATGTAATCTCGACAAATGACGAGGTGTGTTTTTGTGCACGAAATGTAATCTCGACAAATGACGAGGTATGTTTTCGTGCCCGAAAAGAACCTTTAGAGAGTGATAAGTCCCAATTTTATGAAATTGTAATCCATTATCTCTCTAAGCTTTTCACAAAATAACTCATAAGTTAAGCTTAAAGCCAATTCGTTAAGCGACCAATGATTTAACTAGTAAGGGTTTCCTTCATATAACATTCCTGTCGTTCTCACTTGATAATGAGATAGTTTTTTATTACTTTTTTAACTCTCTTTCAATCGGAATTCCAAACCAATTCGTATTACTCAATAAATGCTCCCCTTTCATCACAAGCGACAATGGCCCGACCTTGCAATTGTTTTCTATTTTAGTATTATACAATACCACACTTCCTGCTCCTATACTACTTCTTTCGCCAATATCTACTCGGCCAATCTTCATCACACGGTCTTCGAAAAGATGGGTTTGTGGACCAGAGAATACATTAAAGGCACAATCGTCCCTTAATGTTACCATGTCAAACTCGGTAATGTCTGCTGTATTCATCCATACTCGTTTGCCAATCTTTACACCCATTAAACGCATTAAAAAGGGTAGGAATGCAGTGCCCTCTAGGTTTACCAATAGAAATGGTGTTGCCAACGATTCGAATATTGAAGTCACCGCTTCTGTCCGCCATACTCTCCATGTCCACATCGGATATTCTTCTTCTTGATATCTTCCAATAAATACCCATTTCAACACCAAGCAAAATAAATAGGCAGGTAATGAAACGATACCTATATAGTAAAGCGGAAATAGGAAGGCGATGAGAAAAGGATTGTATTCAGAAGTGATTAAATCGTGACTGTAGGCAATAAACAATATACCTAAAGACAACGTAATTGTTTCAGGTACGAGGATTCGCAAAAACTCGATGATTGTTCTTGCTAATTTTCTTTTAAGATTTGGCTTGTAGGTAAGGTGGTCGGGATAGGATTTCCCTGTTGCCCTCCTAGGCAATTGTACTGCGGGTGAACCAAACCAATCGGAAGGAACATTATCAGCAATTGAATGTGTTAGTGGAGGGATAGAAGTTACTCCAATCAATTTATTATCACCCAAATGATAACCTTGTGGAATTAAAGCGCTATTACCAACAAAACTTTTATTGCCAATAATCGTCTTTTCAATAATCAATTCCTGATTACGGATGTCTGTTTCGCCAATCACTGCGGCATCTGCTATAAAAGATTCTTCCCCTATTTCCAATAAATGATGTGTAATGTTGCTAGCATTTGAAATCTCCGTATTCTTTCCCACTTTTGCCCCTAAGGCACGGTATAATCTAGAAATAAATACGGTTGCAAAAATGGGACGAAGCACACTCAATGATAATGAAAACAACTGATCCATAAACCATTTTCTTACATAAGTGACACTGTAAACAGAATACCGACCGATCTTTATACCACGTTGTAAGATTTTGGAGATGATAATTAATTCGGCGATAAATAGCAAAATATAAGATAGGGCAAATAGGGGAGTACTTATTAAATAATAAAATGAATATGGATCGGCTTGTTCATCTAGATAATAGAGCCCGATAATTGTTGGTACTATTGGCAACATCACAAGTGCGGGAAACAAAAACACGATAAATGAAAAAATCAACTTATATCGTATTCTTTTTGCCCGAGTTACAGGTGTATATGGTTTGTCCTCAGGATGCTGATGTGTAAATTTTGCAGGGCTTCCTTCCCAACAACTATTTTTTTGCATGGTCTCTCCAAAAGCAAGGCAGGACAAGTCCTTTAATTCGCTCCCCTCTTCCAAGACACATCCACCATTTATGATGCAACTTGTTCCGATATGGCAATTGTCCTTCAAAGTTATTTGTCTGAATTTAATCAAACCGTCCTCTACCCATACATTATTCAAAATTACATTGGCACTAATCGTCACATTTTTGCCAATTGTAATTAAATCGGGTGCTCCAAATCCAAAGTTATTGAGTTGCGCATCATCATTTGTTTTTATGCCAATCAACCGCATCAAGAAGGGATATAGCGGCGAGGAACTGAACGTGTCGAGTTGTATCAATGTTATCAAACGGGTATTCAACCACCATTTGAAATAATAAGTACCCCAAAGCGGATAGTCGCCTTCCTTGAATTTGCCAATAAAGATTCTTTTGATTAATATTGAAATCCCAATAACAAACGGTGTCACCAAACACAATAATCCTATAGAAATTAAAATTGGAATCGTATGTCCTTCAAATTCCTGTTCAGCCATGTAATAACCTAGATAAGGAACGAATATTTGTGCCGCCTGTAATCCGAAAAGTAGTATTAGTGTGATAAACTGAAATACATTACACAGGAAATATCTTAAAGGTGGAATAGGATGAAAGGTTTGCTTTTCCTCTTGAGAAGTACTGTATTTTTCATTTACCCAAAAGTTGATGATAGTATCAATCTTTCTTTTTTGATAAATATCGATGATAGATATATTTTCTAATCCTGCAATCTGTCTCACTTCCGAAACAAAAATTGCGGCTAACATAGAATGCCCTCCTAAGTCATTAAAGAAGTCACTTTCCTTCCTGATTGTTTGTCCGGGAAAGGTAGTTGCCAATACTTTTACTATGCTTTCACTGACTTTGTTTCCTTCATATTCCTGTAATAATTCATCGTTTTCATTATCGCTATTTGAAAAAACAACATCAGGCAAGCCTTTCCTATCCACTTTCCCACTAGGCAACATCTTGAAGGAATCGACTTTCATGAAGTAACTAGGCAGCATATAAGCGGGTAATAGTTCTGCCATCTTTTCCCTTAGCATTTTTTCATCAACGCTTGTTTCGCCTTCTAATAAAATGTAATAGGCTACTAGTTGATCGATGTTTTGAATATTCTTAATGGCAATAGCAGCTGTCTTTATATTTGGAATAGAATTTAATACCACTTCAATTTCTCCTAATTCTACTCTGTATCCCCTAATTTTAACTTGATCATCTTTCCTACCTATTACCTTAAAGCGTCCATCTTCTGTCATTGTTCCTTTATCTCCTGAAAGATAAATTCGATCTCCGGTCATGCTCGCTAAAGAATCAGGTTTAGGTAAGAAGACTTTTGCATTTAATTCAGGTTTATTGATATATCCATCGCTTACACAAATTCCACTCAACACAATTTCTCCCTCCTCGCCAATTGCAACGGGTTCCAATTGTTCATTCACAACTGCCATTCCATAGTTAGGCAATGGCCAACCAATTGTAATCTCATCATCTGCTGTCAACTGAATCATTGTGGCAGAAACGGTGGTTTCGGTAGGGCCATAGCTATTAAAGAATTGAAGATTCCGAGAACCCCATTTCTTTAGGACATTGGGCTTACAAGCCTCCCCACCCGAATTTATTAACCGAAGGGTAGGGATATCCGTGTCGAGATAAGCCAATAATCCTGGAACGGCATGAAGAACGGTAATTTTATTTTTATTTAAAAAATGATGTAGTGTATCTAACGACTTTGCTGTGGCACCATCTGCTACACATATTTCAGCGCCTGAAAATAAACTAATCCAATTTTCCTCGAACCACATATCGAATGAATCAGAAAAGCCTTGATAAACTTTATCGGTTTCATTTATTTTAAGAACTGAGTTCTCAGATCGCAATAAATGACTAATCTGTTTATGCTTTATGGGGATTCCCTTTGGTGTGCCTGTAGTACCCGACGTAAAGATGATATAGGCATAATTATCGGGAATGGCAAGATTGATTCTATTTTTATTATTAGGTAAAATACTATTTTCCAAAGATGGAAAACAAGTAATCAAGGGTTCAGGCAGTTCAGTGTCGCAAACGCAAAAGGTTGTATTTACACTAGCCAAAACATTTTTCACTCTGTCAATAGGAGTCTCTCTATCGAAAGGAATATAGGCAGCACCTGCCTTTAATACCGCTAAAGTGGAAACGAGAATATCATAGCCTCTCGGCAAATAGATGCCTACTATATCTCCTGCTTTGAGTCCTTTATCAATGAGTGATTGGGCAATTGTTTCGCTAACACCATCTAGTTCGTTAAAACTAAGTGACTTGTCCTTAAATGTAATTGCCGTTTTGTCGCCAAATTTGTT
>CANCPA010000063.1 GCA_947379895.1 Chitinophagaceae bacterium
ACAACGAGTGCGCAACATGAAAGGATTAATGGAAACATACAATCACTAATAGCAAAGGCACGTGGTTTTGTTAATTTTGAAAGGTTTAGAATCAATGTAATGTTCTACTATGGAAAAATAGACATTTCACACAGGATTTAGTATAACCATAAAAAAGTAATACTGTTGTTACAATAACATAAAAGTTGTAAACTAATTTTTTTTAATTAAAAATAAACCGAGTATTTTATAACCATCTGATTTGCTTACTAAAGATCATTTGAATAAACTGAACTACTCAATTCTTCACCAATTTATAGTTCATTCAGTACTTCTTTCAATCATATCGATTATTACACAGGATTTGAATTTAATTTATTTGTTTATCAGCATCTGATATCAATTATAATTTGAAAATAAAACACTGAAATAGTTTTCGACTTTTGAAAAAATAGTTTAAAAATTATCGCATCCACCAATTTATAAATACCTTTTTTGTAAAAAATCGTCTCCCGATTAAATTAAATATTCAAAAAGTAGCAGATGATACTTTTTAATCATTTTTCTTATCTACAGCTATGAAAAAACAACATTTATGTCGCGTTTCTTATAGTCTAATCCCCATACTTTTGATGAAATAGGGGAGAATCTTAGGCGTAATTTTCCCTCCTACCTAACAGTAAATTAATAATGAGTTTTACAAAAGAAGAATTGCAAATTCGAGTTGGCAAGACACTTCGAGAAATAAGACAATTGTCGGGTCTTCCAATCGAAAAGGTTGCCTTTGAGGCAGACATGGAGTATAATCAGTTGAGTAGAATCGAGAGAGGTAAAGTATCAACTACCGCTTATTCGATAGAGAAAGTATGCAGTGCTTTGAATGTACCGCTCAGTACTTTTTTCTTGATGGTAGAAACGGGCAATACCTCAAATTCGGATCCAGATAAATAGGCTTTCAAAAGCGATTTAAAGGATGATATAAGTAATTCAATTACTTATAAAGGCCGATTGATTATTATTCAGTTGAAATTAACAGGTCAAGATTTCATTTTCATTAAAATTTGTAGTCATGCCATCAGATAGTGTTAACATTTTATTAATTGATGATCACATTAAATATTCCACTTTATTGAAGGAAACATTGGAATATCACAACTTCAATGTAAACTTATTTAATTGCAGTGCTTCTGCATTTGAATTTGCTAAGAATAACAAACCAGACATTGTTATTTGTGATATTTATATGCCTGAAATGAATGGCTATGAATTTCATGCTGCATTTAAAGATTTAGAATATTGGGAAGTTCCCTTTCTCTTTCTCTCTGCTAAAAACCTTGACGAAGACATCAGAAAAGGAATGAATTTGGGTGCAGACGACTATTTGACAAAGCCAGTTAAGACACCTGACTTATTGGAAAGTATCAAAAGCCAGTTAAAGAAAAAGGAAAAGATGTTGAACGAGTTTAGACTTATGGAAATAAGCTTAAGAACTAGAATTGCAGAAAAAGATGAAACATTAAAAAGAGAGGCTACAGTATTATCACACACAATCAGAGAACCATTGTCAACCTTGATGGCTGTGGTAAATGTTTTAGAAGATGATAGATATAGTGAAAGGAAATCTGAATTGATTAAAGGAATTAAGCCATTAGCTGAAAAACTAGACAGGGCAATCAGGGAGAATGTTCAAAATATAAATGTATCAACCAGCTAAAACAAGACAAAAAAGTAATAAAAGATAAGAATAGGAATACGTTATCTTATTCAAGCATTATAGCTTATAACCCAGAAAAAATTAACCGTTGCTTGTTCATTGCATGTACTTAAATGTGCCTGCAATGAACTATTTATTTTAATGCATACCAATTTGGGTACTCAAAAAAATATTTAATGTGAAGTGTTTTTATTGTAAAAAAGAAAAAGTAAATACGCATCCATTCTCAGTTGTAATCGCATTTGATAATGGGGTAAAAATGGAAAAAGTGATTAAGGTAAATCGCTGTAAAAAGTGTTATACATACCACGAAAATGATATGGTATTCGCAATTGTTTTTGGAATAACAATTTCAGCTATAGTAATATTTTTTACTGAAGATGTATTGGTAATAGGGTTTTCTTTTATCTTTTTTATGTGTCTAGGGCTTTCCATTTATAACCTTATTTTAAAGGGATTAGGGGTTGTTTCAGAGAATAATATTGATGAGTATTTCCCAATAAAAGAAGAATTAAGTCAAGGTGCTTATATAGTGAAATAGTAAAAATATAGTATTGAAAATTATGAACGGATTTAGTATTTACAAGACAAATAACTTTAACCTAGAAAGTTTTTCCGAATGGCGGTTCCCAACCCAACAAAGTTTAAATTATATATGGTTAAATGATCAAGTGCTTACTCATTTTTTCTATGAGCCAAAGGCTAACTCAAATATTAAATTAGATTTTTTAGTTAAGTTGACAGTTGCACTTACCCCAACAATTGAAAATAAGTTAGCACTTAATACGGAATGTGTAGGCGAATTGATTAATTGGAAAACCATGGTTTTAGGGGAAGATATTAATGGCTTAATAGCTTTTATAGAAAAGTTATTTGTCAAACAGCCAAATTTAAATCAGCCATTATCTGTAATTGTTTGTACTAACAATAATGTCGATGATTTAAGGAATTGCCTTTCAGCATTAAAGTGTAGTCTTTCTGATAAAGATGAAATTATAGTTGTTGATTATGCAAAAGATAATAATTATACAGAGTTGCTTTTGGAAAATTTTCCTGAAATACTTTATGTTAGAGAAACAAATCCTAGCCTTGCAAAGGCTAGGAATGTGGGTATTAAATTGGCGAAAAATTCAATAGTAGCTTTTACAGATGAAAAAGTAATTGTTGGTGAAATATGGGCAGATGAAATACGAAATTCGTTTATCAATAGAAATATTATGGCAATAACAGGATTAGTAATCCCTGTAGAAATAAACTCAATGACGAAGCCTTATTTCAATCGAAATTGGTCATATAGTCGTGGCTATTCAGAACAATTTTTTGATTGCAAATATTTTAATGATCGTATAGAAAATAAACAACCATTCTGGGGGATTGCAGTAAAGAGTAATATGGCGTTTAGAAAGTCAATTTTTGATATTGTTTCCTACTTTGATGAAACTTTAGTTAATGAATTGATAGACGAATTATTAGTATTTAAGCTTTTATCAAAAGAATGGGAATGTGTATATCATCCAAGTGTTTATGTTTACGAACAATCAATCGTGAAGTCAGCTGACTTGAAAAAACAATTATTCAATCAAATGAAAGCACAAACTTTTTGGTTATTTCAAAATGATAACTGTAAGCCAATTTATAAAAATCTTCCATTTTATTATTACCGACGCCTGCTGAATTGTAATAAGGGTGATAAATTGGATACAATTTCTGGTGTAAAAGCTGAGATATTTGGAACTATCACCGGTCTATTTGCGTATTTAACTTACCGTATTAAGTACAATAAAAGCGTGTCTAAAGAAATAATTTTTAATAATACAATACCACAATTTACAACAAAATGATTTTTGATAATATTGTTGTCTTTATAAATATGTTTGGCTTATTTCTATGCCTCAGTGTTTTATTGGCAAAGCTAGCATTCTTACATTACTTAAGACCTTCAAGGTATACTAGAAAGACCAAAATGTATTACAGATGGTATTATATCTCAAATACTGAGAGATTTAGATACATTAGAAAAAATGAAGTTTTCCTATTTATGCAGACAAAATGGATTTTGTATACTTTCAATATTTTAATTTACAGTTCATTTATTTTTACTCTAGTCATAAAACTTTTATTCTTTGTACTGAATAAAGTTTAGCACTCTGTAGTAAAATACTTTACAGATTTACATTGCACTCAATTGCAGGTGTCAAATACTTATTGATTGATTGTATGTAAAAACGAGTCAATTATTTAGTAAAATCTTATGTATTCTAAACTCATCTGTCTATATTTAATTATAAAAGAACTGCCTTGAAGCTATAACTTTCCATCTATTTTCTCTTGTAATCATATTATTTAGTTATCTATAATGTTCATAACTCAGTTAGGGCAAATTTGAAACTTTTTCTTGACCTGTATTTTCGTACTTAATATTCATTTAATGTTTTGAAATAGGATGTTTTTTGAATTACTTATTCAAAGGATAAAATATTTTTTATATTCGTCGCTTAAATTATTCAAATGCGATTATTAATTATCACCCTTTTTTCTTTTTTCTTACCCAACCTTTTATTAGCGCAACCCCCAGCGGGTTATTATAAAGGAACTGATACACTTACTTGTAGTAAACTTAAAAGTGTATTAAAAACCATTATTTCATCATCAATCTCTCCAAAAACATATGCAGCACTTTGGGTACAGTATCCAAAAACGGATATTAAGCCTCGAACCGTTGACTCTGGTTCTGCTAATGTAATTTATGATATTTACTCTACAATACCCGGTGGTATCGACCCCTATCAATATACACCTACCACCGATCAATGTGGTAATACTGGTGCCGAGGGAACTTGTTACAACCGTGAACATTCAGTTCCTTTAAGTTGGTTTAGTGGTAATACCTCTAATTCAGGGCCAGGAACAGATTACAATTTCATCTTTCCTACTGATGGTCATGTTAACGGAAAGAGGGGAAACCAACCTTATGGAGAAGTCGCCAAAGTAAGTTACACGAGCAAAAATGGCAGTAAATTGGGTACTTCTGCAGTGGCAGGTTTTACTGGAGATGTCTTTGAACCGATAGATGAATTTAAAGGTGATGTTGCACGCGCTTTTTTGTACTTTATCACTATGTATGAAGACAATATTCCCTCGTGGTCAAAGAACGCTGATGCCGCAGAATCATTTGGCACTACCACATTTCCGGGTGCAACCATTCCTTTTTTACAGTTGATGCTAAAATGGAATGCAGAAGATCCTGTTAGTAAAAAGGAAATTGATAGAAATAATGGCACTTATACATTTCAAAAAAATAGAAATCCATTCATTGATAGCCCTCAATATGTAAATCGGATTTGGAATCAAAACTGCCCTGAATTGACTATTTTGCCTGTTAATTTTGTGTATTTTACAGGAAGACTAAGCGGACGAAACATTCAATTAAAATGGGATGTAAACGAGGAATCTAATTTAGTGGAGTATCAGTTGCAGAAAAGTACTAATGCATCTGATTTTATCACCATTTCTACCGTTAAAGCTGATGGAATTAGTCATTATTTGTACAACGACTTTGTTGGAGATGATGTAGGTAATTCATTGCTTTACAGGTTGAAAAAAGTGGATAAAAGTGGAAGCTTCTCTTATAGTGAAGTCTTCAAAATTAATTTATCTAAGGAACAAGCAATTACAGTGTATCCTAATCCTGCAAGGAATTTTATCCATATCGACTTGCAAAACTATAATTCAAAGGCTGTTGATATTATTTTAAATGATGTAATGGGTAAACGTGTATTTAATAAATCAATAAATGGTTCTGAGGGACAATTGAATATTGCTACTCAAAATATTCCTAATGGCAACTATTTTTTGAAGGTATGTTCGGGTGGAGTAAGCTATTCAACGATGGTTATTGTTGCTAAATAACGGAATTCCTGACAAAATATTAATTGTTTTCTTTTTTCATTGATTGGGGGGATGTGAATTTGATTGCGTAAAGTATCTTAAACTTTGAATATTTTTTCGGGTTTAAGGATTTATCCATTTTAGAATTAATCACAATGAAAAGAATAATAAGTTGTTGCCGTTTTGTTTTTAGTGAATCATGTTTCCTCAGAAATAATAGTTGGGTACTCGCTTTACTTTTTTGTTGTCAGCCAATCTTTGCTCAAAAGAAACCTAATCTTTTAATAATCATTGCCGATCAGTGGCGTGGACAAGCAATGGGTTTCATTGGCAAGGAAAAGGTTAAGACTCCTTTTATTGATTCTTTCGCAAAGAAGAGTCTAGTCCTAACACAAATGATCAGTAATTATCCTGTCTGTTCACCCGCAAGAGCGATGTTGATGACTGGAAATTATCCCTTTAAAAATAAAGTCTATAGCAATGTAAATTCTGCTTCTGCACCCTTTGGTGTAGAGTTGTCGGCTGATGCTGTTTGTTGGTCGGATGTATTAAAAAAGGATGGGTATTCGAATGGGTATATTGGTAAATGGCACTTAGATTCTCCGCATCCTCCCTATGTGGCCACTTCTAATAATGAAAAAAAAGTAGCTTGGAACGAATGGACTGCATTCGATCGACGTCATGGCTTTGATTATTGGTATGCTTACGGAACCTATGATATTCATGATAAGCCTATGTATTGGGATACGAAGGATAGCAGGGATAGCTTTCATTATGTAAATAAATGGGGGCCTGAACATGAGGCTGATAAGGCAATCGACTTCTTTGATAATAAAGATAATGTCAGAAATGCAAACGCACCTTTTGCACTTGTAGTTTCAATGAATCCCCCTCATTCTGATTATAAAACGGTTCCTAAAAAATATTTAGTCCCTTATAATGATGTATCAATAGATTCTTTATTGAAAGATCCAAATATTCCACCTGCGCAAACAGAAATGGGAGAAGAATACCGTAAAAATATTAAATACTATTATGCCAATATCACTGGTGTTGATGCCCAAATAAGTAGAATAATACAAGGCCTTAAAAAGGATAATCTGTTAGATAATACGATTGTTTTGATACTCGCAGATCATGGCAATTGTTTAGGTAAACATGAGGAGACCTCAAAGAATAATATTTATGAGGAATCATTGCGTATCCCATTTATCATGTATTGGAAAGGTCATGTAAAGGCGAGGATTGACACCACTTTTTTGGGAAATATTCCTGATATCTATCCTTCTTTATTGGAAATGATGGGAGGAAAGAAATTGATCCCTAACAATATCGATGGCACTAGTTATGCTCAATATTTTAAAGACGGTACCGGGAAAGTGCCTAGCGAACAGTATATCATGGGTGCAATTATGAGTAATAATGCTAAAAAGAATACAGGATTCAGGGGTATTCGTACAGCAGATTATAAATTGGCTTATCTGCAAAAGAAAGATGGTACTCAGCAGCCTTTTTTCTTTAATATTAAAAAAGATCCATTCGAATTAAATAATTTATTCAATAAAGACGACAACCAAATTGTTGAGCTAAAGAAACACTTGTTGGATTGGCTTAAGAAAACAAATGATTCGTTCACAATTCAGTGATTAAGAATCAAGTAACAGGTTACGAGCTTTGGGTTTCAAGTTATAGGTTACATGTTGCAAGATGCAGTAACTACTCAGGATGTTTTAACACAAAGAAATCAAAGTAAAAACAAGGAACACAAGTGTTTTAATTGAAAATTTTTAGTTAAGTATCTGAAATCAATTCTTATCCTAGTGTTTTTTTGTGTGTGCCTTGTTTTAATAGTGGTTAAAAAACAGGAGTGGTAACAAATTGATGTTTACAGATATTATAATTGGAGGGAGATTAATAATTAAAACAGCCTTAATATTTCGTATCTACGGCACTTTAGTTCCTCTAGTTAAAGTTATGTAACAAATATTTAGTCACTACGGTATTTTCAATCCTTGATTCGCCTTACTAAGTATCCTGCAACAAAAATCTAACAAACAGTAACTTGAATCCTGCAACTTGAATCCTACAACTTAATTCCTACAACTTATTTCCACGAAAATGACAATAACTATCCCTAAAAGATTGTTTTTTACTAACAAATATTCAATACCTATACCATTAATGACAATATTCTTTATGTTTATTGAAACTTATGAACTATTTTTCAAAACAATATATTATTTTTATCTCTTGATATTAAACTATTAGCTAGAATCGTATGGGTTTTAGTAGTTATTTCTTATGATGATTGGACTATTTGCTTGTAAACTTAAATATATTTAGATTAAAAATATTTTTGATTTCAGTATGATAGTATCCATATTTGGAAATGGTAGATTGTAATTGCTTTTGGATTAATAAGTTTTCTTTTAATAAAATATACTTGTTAAGTATAGCCCTTTTAAAATTAATGACAGCTATTAAAAGCTGAAAGCATTATTTAATTTAGGTACTGACTTTACATAGGGAATAAGAAATAATGGTTTTAAAAGTTAAAGATTAAATTATTTAGTATGAATAGGACGGAACAATTATTTAAGGCATGTGAAGAGGGGAATTTTGAAGTTGTTAAAAATGAGTTACAGCGTAAATCTTCTATCTTCAGTAAAGCTGCCGATATAAATTCCATCGTAGGATATAAAACACCTCTTACTCTTGCCGCCTCTAGTGGAAATAAAGACATTATTGATATATTGATTGCAAATGGAGCCGAAGTAAACAAAGCTAACGCTGCAGGAATGACGCCTCTGCATGTGGCAGTCCTTAACGGACATAAGGAGGCTGTTGATTGTTTGATTGCTAAAGGGGCAGATGTAAACATTCCCGATATTCATGGCATGCTTCCGCTCGTACTTGCCATCAATAAAGGTCATAAAGATATTGTTGAGTATTTAATTACAAAAGGTGCCGACATCAATAAGACTTTTAAAGATTGGTTGACTCCAATTCATATTGCAATCGGTTTAGGTCAAAAAGGACTCGTTGAGTTTCTTGTTTCAAAGGGTGCCGTTGTAAAAAGTGCTGACTATGAAGGTGATAGTCCGCTTGAATTTGCCATCAGGTATGGTCATGAAGATATTGTTGAATTTTTAATTTCAAAGGGAGCAGATGTAAATTTTGCAAGCAAAGAGGGGGGGAGAACACCCTTGTTAATGGCAATTGCCTTTGATAATAGAAAAATTGTTGAGCAACTAGTAATTAAAGGGGCTGATTTAAATGTGCCTGATAATGACGAAGGAAGAACGCCCTTAATTATGGCCATCTTCTCTAGCAAAAAAGATATAGTAGAATATTTAGTTGAAAAGGGTGTTGATATTAATAAAGCTGATAAGGAAGGGGTAACACCACTTAAATATGCGGAAGCGTTAGAAAATAAAGAAATTTATGAATACTTGCTTTCAATAATTAAAGCACCTAAGGCAAGTGCCGAGGTTGTTAAACCAAATGAGAAAATAGTAGTTGAAACTACGATTGCTCCGCCGGTTAATATAATCGAGCCAATTGCAAAACTATCCGTTGAAACACAAACAATTGCAACTACAATTGTACCACCTGTTCAGGTTCAAGAAGTAGTTAATCCTATCGTAAGTCAATTTGAAACTGAAACAAAGGTTAGTACGGTTATAGAACCTGCTATCAATCAAATTGAACTGCCTATTGAACAAGAGCATACTCCTAAAATAATTGAGCAAGTTGAAGAACCTACAAATACTCAGATTGAACTACCTGTTGAGCCAGTCGAAACTATTGCAGCAGCAGTTAGTGTACCTGAACCACCTAAAGTAGTTGCAGAAGTAACTGTGCCTTCTAACAATAAAATAGAGGCGACAAATAAGATTAAAGAAGCAGAAAGATATTTGGAGCAAGGAAAAATATTTTGTAGAGGAAATGGTGTTCAACAGGACTTTACAAAGGCTAAAGAACAATTTTATTCTGCTGCAATACTTGGCAATCCGGAAGCTCAGTTTTTATTGGGCAATTTATATGAGAAGGGGTATGGAGTACAACAAGATTTCATAGAAGCTATTAAGTGGTATCAATTATCGGCTAATCTAGAGGATAAAATGGTTAAGGCATTAGCGCGCTTTAGAGTGGGTGTATTTTATAGGGATGGCTTAGGAGTCATTCAAAATTATACAGAAGCTGCAAGGTGGATAAAGAGTGCTGCCGAATTAGGCATTGATGAGGCACAATATAATTTGGGTATCATGTATATTAATGGACATGGGGTAGAAAAAAATCTTAATGAAGCAATGAAATGGTGGCAACAGGCAGCCGATCAAGGTAATGCTAACGCTAAGAAAAATTTGGCCATACTGAAGAGCCGAGTCGGTCAATAAAATTGATTAAGTGCCATAGAGGAAAAAAATATCGACTTGAAATTTTAACTTTTATTTTTTCAAATGAGGGTATTGTTTTGTATCATGCTTAAGTATTATAATATTAAAGCACACTTCCTCTAATTGTAAATATCGTAGAATAAACGAGACAGCTTTCTTAAGTACAATTCAAAGACACATAGAAACCGATACAATGATATGACAATCACTTAGTGGGGATAAAAGCTTAATCCTTTACTAGTTTCTGCGTTTTTAGAGTTCCATTACTTTGAATTATTTGAATAAAATAGATCCCATTTGCTAAAGATTTGGTGTCAATAGTAGCATTAGAAACAGGAGTTGCATTGTTTTTTAAAAATACCATTCTACCTGTATTATCAATAATTCTGATTGATTTGATACTAATTCCTTCTACTGTTACATTACCTTTTGTAGGATTTGGCCAAACCACAATAGCTGATTTCTCATTATCGGTACTCATTTCTTTAACCACACTATATTTTTTACTGCCATCTTTATCAACCACCTCAAGCCTATAATAAAGGATGTCTTTGGTAAATTTATTTAGAAGAAGGTCATTAAAAGAATATGTTCCTATTCCTTTTGCATGAACATTGCCAATTGTTGTGAATATTCTCCCGTCTTTACTCCGTTGAATATTGAATAGTGATGTATTTATTTCGGTTGAGGTTACCCAATATAGTGCATTAAATAACTTAAGCTGTTGAACATTAAATGACAATATGGTAACAGGCAAAATGATTCTTTTCAGTACTGACTTTGAGCTAAACCCTCGGGCATAGCTTACTTCTACCGAATAGTCGCCACTACTATCAATCGTAATCATACTCAATGTATCGCCGCTAATTGCAATGCCATTCAAATACCATTGATAATGTATAGGACCGCATCCTGCCAAACATTGTAATGTATGTTCATTTATTTGTACAATCTTTGGGGTATCATTAAAAACGATATAACCCATATTATAACTACATTTTTTAGAGGCAGAACCTATTGCTGTATCCGTTTCAAGTTGATAGAGTGAATTGTCAAATTGAATCAAGGTTCCACCTGTATTTGGTTTTGTGTAAAAAGTAATGCTGAATATCGGGGCTGAATCCGCAATATTATAAGCTATGCTATCATTCCAGTTATAGCCTAATTTGCCATTCATTGCATTTGATGAATTGATATTTAAAGTTGTGAATCCAATATTATTCGTAACTGAAGTTTTTTCATACCCTAATAAAGTAGTATCCCAACTAATAGTGCCGGTTAGTTTCGTGATGTTATAGAGCGTTTTTCCCCATAAAGAAATGTCAATAGTGGGCGTACAGGGTGAAATATATTTTCTATCTAGATAAAGTGAAGGAATTAAACAGGAAGAAACATTAATATTTGTCACATTATAAATGCTGTCGCAACCATAATAACTTTTGACAGTGTCCCTTATGATGACGGATTTTGTGTACGTAATTCCATTAAAAGTAACACTGTGGCAGTTACTGATGTTAGCAGTCTTAGTGAAAGGATTGATATACTTGATAACGATATTTACATGCTTATATACACTATCACATCCATAATAACTTTTAACGGTGTCAATGAATGAAGTTGAAGTATTATATTTTAATCCATTATATGTAATGGAATTGCAACTTATTAAATTAATATTTGCTGAAGGGATGAGAGAGGCTACATTAACGATGAAATTGCCCAATGAACTGGGCAACGTATTGATAGAAACGGTTTTAACTTGCGAATCTAATTTGGTATCAATAAAGCTAATATACCAAACGTCATAATTGGTTACTAAAACTTGTCTTCCGTCCGACGATACACTAATGCCATCAGGCGAAATACCTACCGATATAGATGAAAGTATTGTGTCGGCTTCGGTATTGATTACACTCACACTCGCATTTCTTTTATTTGATACATAAGCTTTCTTTCCGTCAGGAGTAACACAAATACCAAAGGGACCATTGCCAACGGGTATTGTAGTAATAAAAGTATCCGACTTAGCATCTAAAACCGTTACATTATTGCTCCCAAAGTTTGTTACATAAGCCTTGTTGCCATCAGGAGTAAAGCCAACGCTATATGGATTAATACCCACTTTAAGGGTGTTGATCAATGAATTTGTAGAGGTATTGAATACATTTACAGTTGAATCATTTTTGTTAGGGACGTATATTTTAGTTCCATCAGGATTCAAACTGATTCCATAAGGATTAGGACATTTTAAAGTGCTAGTAATCTTATTTGTTGCAGTGTTGATAACACTGATTGTGCTTTGTACCAAGTTTGCAACATACAGCGTATTTCCATCCTTGCTAACACACATTCCGAAAGGTTCAACCGATACAGGGATAGTAGCTAAAACGGTATTGTCGGTAGTATTTACAACACTCACCGTGTTGTCTAATGCATTTGCAACATAAACTCTCTTCCCGTCGGGACTTGAACAAATTCCCTGAGGATACCATCCAACAGGAATCGTAGCAATAATGGCATAGCTTTTTAAATCGATGACGCTTAATTGTCTAGCACCTACATTCGGAATATATGCCAATGACAATAGTCCATTAATTACTAGGGGAGTTAAACTGCTAGCATAGCCCGAAACTGTTGCTACCACAATGATTCCTGCTGCATTGTTTCGAATCACTGCATTAATGGTTGAATCGTCCAAAACAGTAAACGATAGGGCGGGAATGCTACCTGTACTTACAATGTTAGTACCCGTAAAATGACTTCCTTTTATAATAACTGAAAGTGATTGCCCATAGGATGCACAGTTATTACTTATAATATACGAACTTATTGAGGGCTTTAAAGTTTGAGCACTTGCCGAAATAAACATACAAATAACAATTGCAAAAAATAGTATCCTAACTTTCATAACTGAAAAATTTGATAAAAAAAAACATTTCAATCCATATCACTTTATTCATCTATATTTTAATAATCAGGGATTTGAAACAAATAATCGGTTCTAAATAAGTAATAAACTATTAAATACTAAATCGGAAGATTAAGGATTACACTCAACCAATTTTGAAGTATTACTACCCATCAAACTTGTAAAGATGCAACTTTGTTTATAATGAAGAGCTTTATTCTGCTTAATCGATATAGAACGATGCTTCCTTAACAAAAGCACAGAACTAGAGTTATCAACTAGACTTTCAGTTTTACTTGAAGTAGCTTAATTCATTAGCAATTAAGGAAGTTTATAACTCGATTTTTTAGTAAAGTATTCTATTTAAACACTATGGAATTTGTGGGTACAAGTTAGTTTGTATAATTAGGGAGTCAATTTTTAAAATATGTCATGCTCATGGTAGTATTGAGTGCTTTTATTTCAAGTTGATACTTTTATCTTCGATTTCTAGGACTATCTGATTAGAATTTTGAACTTAGCTAAATAATTAATTACATTTTACCTCATTCAAACGACTTTGAGCAATCCTTTCAAAGAATATGAAAAAGTCGTTCGACTTTAAGCAATCCTTTCAAAGAATATGAAAAAGTCGTTTGACTTTGAGCAATCCTTTCAAAGAATATGAAAAAGTCGTTCGACTTTGAGCAATCCTTTCAAAGAATATGAAAAAGTCGTTCGACTTTAAGCATTCCTTTGAAAGAATGTGAAAAAAGCATTTGACTTTGAGTAATTGCAAATTGCAAAATGAAAAAGTCGTTTGACTTTGATGAAAGTGTAATAATTTTTTCCTTCAGTCGAATGATTGGTTAATTTAGATAGTCTGTACACTTCGCCTTTAAAGGGAAATGTACGTTGAAAACTAATTTAAAATATAAAGACGAAATAATGAAAGAAGCCCTTAGATTCGTTTCATGTTTTGGGAGAATATCTGAAAGAAAGACTATCCGATTGAGAAGACTTCCTGCATGTAAAATAAGTTGTGGCTTTTTGGGATTGAAGGGGGGGAAAGCATTTTATAAGTAGCAATAGTTCATAAATCCTTTAATTGACTGCTTGTTACTAAACTTTGAACAGAGTTATGTTGTTTAATTTTGGAGATGGTGGGAGATTCATAAAACTGTTAAGGAGCTAAATAGATTGTTATTATATTTGAAAACTTTTATTCTAAAACATTTTTTTGAATACAAAACAGAACAAAATGAAAAAAACAATTTTCCAGTTATTTCTAATGATTATTAATTGCACGCTACTTTTTGCAAACGAAAGTAAACCTGTAGCTAAAGGGTTCATAGCACTAAAAACAGGTCTTTATAATCAATTGAGCAATTTAAAATTTGAAGGGACAAGGGTGTCTTTTACTAAAAAAGCTACAAATAGTAAATTCAATTATTTATCAGAAAATGAGAAACTCATTGAAGATGTCGAGGAAAATATTATCTATGATAAAAATAAATCCTCTGCACTGAAAACATTTGATTCACGTTCGGTGGATACTGTAATTCCCAAAAAGCAAATTCAAAAACTGAAATTTGTTAATGCCTATAATATTTTACAAAACGAAAAACAGCTTACTCCTGAAGCCATACGAGGTGTTATTTATACCAATTCTTTATCATTGAGTCAATATAATACAGGTAAAACATTGGTTGACATCGGAAATGTTGCTTTAGGTGCAGGAATAGGGTTAATAGTTGGTGGTGGCTTGAGTAATTTGAATAATGCTAGTAGCACTCCAACTAATGCATATTCTTCAGGCGAATCAAGAGGCACACCTTTATTCATTATAACAGGGATTGTTATTGGATGTATTAGTATTCCCTTAAAAATTATAGGAAGAAGTACAATAAAAGAAGGCATCGAAAAGTATAACGAATATCCTTGCGTCTTATCTAAAGCAAAAGATATTAATTTAGTTTTATTCGCAAAGAACAATCGTGTTGGGTTGAATTATAAGTTTTAAAATGTCAATATTTTTGAAATTTGTAAGTATGAGTTACTAACTCACCTTACGCAAGTTCAAAGAATTTTTAAAAAGAATTACCACATTAGGCACAAAGAAAACAAAAACTAAGGCGAAAATCGTTTCACTTAGAGTGCATATAGACTTGAGTGAAAAAAGTGATTTTTTTTCTACGTTTTTTAATCCAAACCAAAATAAAATAGTATGTGCCTGTTCCTATGTGGTAAAGTTTTATTATTTGTTTAAATGCTGTTTAACATGAGTTACTAATCAGGAGCTTTTACCATGCCAAACACAAAGTTTTTCTCATAAAGCCACAAGGATTTTTTGTTTTTAATCTCTTAGCTTCACTTCTTTTATAATAAAACTTAGTGTCCCTTTTCTTTTTCCTTATTTACTCTACTGGTAAAACCTCCAAAGTAGTAACATGTATGAAAATGAATAACATTGATAAATCAATATCAGAGCCATAAAGCGCATGAATTTCTTGGTCTTGCGGATTAGATTACCCCACTACAGCTCGTCAAATCAGCTCGCTGCTGCCACTGCGTCTGCAACGAGTGGTAGATTATTCAGCCATCTGCTTTACTGTATCAATAAATCAAATAATATTCGAAATGTTTTTGGGAAATACGCTTGAGGTCACGTGCTACAGAAACGATAGACGAAAGGAAGTGTAAGATATAGGTGTATTAGCAGGGATGAGCCTACTTGAAATCTTGATACGCAAAAACCAAAAATTATCTTTGATATTTTTAGAAAAATTTCACACTATAGAGCTCAAATGATTTTAGCAGTAATCCACGATTAAGACTTTGCCTATAATTGAGATCGGATTATCGAAATGAGAGATGCTGTAATTATTACGTGTTCATTTTAAATCATTTACAATGTAAAGCAAGTCACAAAGAAGAAAAAATACCCAAAAAATAGAAAGCTAAAATTTTAATTTTAAAAAGGGTAACGTACATTATATTCACCGCATATTTAATTCAACTTTAAATAGATTTTATGCGGATTTTTATTTTTGTTGCAATATGTTTTTTCTCTACTGTATCTTATTCTCAGCTTCAAACTATAAGTGACAACTTTGAAGGAAATGGAAATATTTTTAGTTGGTATGGTGGTGATTGCGGTATGGACAATCATTTTGTAAATCCATATCAATCGGGCAATAATAATTCGGCTACAGTATTAAAATATTCAGATAATGGGGGACTTTTTGCGCATGTTGGTTTTAATGGGGTGAGTAATTTTAATTTAAATAAAAATAGTGCCTTTTCCTTAAAAATATATGTTCCTTCAAACAGCCTAATCGGCAATCAAACCAATCAGATTTCATTAAAACTTCAAAATAGTTTGCAGACAGAACCTTGGTCAACACAATGCGAAATCATAAAGCCTATTGTGTTGAATCAATGGCAGACAATTACTTTTGATTTTGCGTCAGATAATTATGTCAATTTCAGTAATACTTCTCCCAATCCTCTCTCAAGATCCGATTTTAATAGAGTGCTCATTCAAATAAATGGAGAAAACAACATGAGTCAAGTAGTTGCATATATTGATGATTTTCAATATTCAATTAAAAATAATGTTGCTTTTGATAACTTAGTTTGGTCAGATGAATTTGATGGAAATGGCGCCATAAATTTTTCAAAATGGTTTCAACAAACTCAATTCCCAATAGGAAGTAGTTGGTTTAGCAACGAGCAGCAACATTATACAAACCGCATTGATAATTCGTATGTTAGTAATGGTACTTTAAAGATAGTTGCTAAACGTGAAGCATATACAAATCAAGGAATCACCAAACAATATACTTCTGCACGATTGAATTCAAAATTTTCTTTTAAATATGGTCGAGTAGAAGTACGTGCCAAATTACCTCAAGGAAACGGGACTTGGCCTGCTATATGGATGTTAG
Organism: Chitinophagaceae bacterium; assembly: GCA_947379895.1. Lineage (GTDB taxonomy): Bacteria > Bacteroidota > Bacteroidia > Chitinophagales > Chitinophagaceae > Parasediminibacterium. The sequence continues at coordinate 16,819 of CANCPA010000063.1, forward strand.
GAAAAAACATCAATGAGTTAGGTGCCTATTGGCAATTAAATGGATACGGTACTGTAGCATGGCCCGCATGTGGCGAAATAGATATTATGGAACATTGGGGATCCAATCAAAATGTAATTTCAAGTGCAGTACACCATCCAATTAATGGAGATTTGTCAATTGATGAATACTCAACGAATGCTCAATATAAAAATGGGGTGTCTAGTGATTTTCATGTTTATGCGGTGGAATGGAATAATGAAAGAATAACATTTAGCGTTGATGGTATTATTCATCTTAATTATGAACCATTAATTAAAAATCAATATACTTGGCCCTTTGACGCTGAACAATATATTTTATTAAACGTTGCAGTGCTGCCAAATGAAACAGTTGACTTTGTTCAACCCACAATGGAAATTGATTATGTTAGGGTATATCAACAAACAATTTTAAATATTAAAGATGTAACTATAAAAAATGATCATGGAACTATAAAAAATAATAGTGGAAATGAATTGACTATTTTTCCAAATCCAGTTAAAGACAGGCTAAATTTAATGATTGCAGAAAATCAAATCGGAAATCGAGTAAAAATTTATTCTATTTTGGGACAAGAACTCAACTCTTATATTTTAAATAATAAGAAAACCATTGTAGATGTTTCTAGTTATAAAAAAGGAATTTACCTTGTGAAAATGGAGACTAGTTCAGGAAATAAAATATATAAATTTATGAAGGAATAGTAGCGCTCAATATTTCATAAATTTTAGTTCAATTATCTTACATGCTACTATGGGATTAAATATTAATGATGTTGGATTTGTAGGTAAGACTTCAAGAATTGATCCTGTAGCAACTTCAATGTGTTACAATACTTATTAAATGCAAAAACAATACCCTTCTACCGTTCGTCAAATCAGCGTGTCACTGCCGCACAAGTCCTTTAGTGAAGGTATTTGTTGTTCAATACTGTTTTCGGTAGCGTATGACCAACCATTCAATACTATATGAACGATGCCATTAAATATTCTTTCTCAATAAAAATAAAAATGCGTTGATGTAATAAAGGGTATATTTATAAAATGAGTAACGATGAGAATGATTATTTAAAAATAAAACTTCAAAATGATGCCATTGAAGCGAAAGAAAAGGATGCCTATTTTAAGGAGGTAACCAATACATTGAATACCGATGAAAGGTTGCTCAACTATTTTAAAGACTTTGATGAAAAATCAGTTCAGGAATTCAAAGAATTTTATGCACACCGAAAAGTGTCATGGCGTTTTAACAAATATAGCCAAACCGAATTTAAGGCAAGTTTGGATGAAAGGTTTCATGGTTATTGTGTTACTGCATTGAAAAATATCCAATATAAAAAACTGTTTCATGCCATGTCTAGTTGGATGAGTGAAGAAGAGACTTTTGATGGTATTGTGATTTCCTGGGATTGGTATGAATGGATTGCAAAGCCTCTTAGTTGCCCCTTCCTGCCACCAATAGAAAAACATGAAGTACAATGCTACATCGACTTTTTGAATCAAGTTGGGTATGATTTTTCTGTAGAAGACACTTACTTGAATTTATCTCCTGATGATTTTTTTGAAACTGATCAAGAAAAAGGTGAAGACCGATGGAAAGGGGATGATGAAGATGATGATTATAAGTATTGTAGTTGGTTTCAATTCTATGATAAATGCTATGATACTGAACATTTTAAATTGAAGCGTGGAACAAGAAGTAAAAAAGAAAATAGATATGTACTTCGCGCTTATGAAGAGCAGAGTAAGCAAAATCCGATAGACCCAAACATAGTACATGCCCCATACATAAACATATATGAAGAGAAAGAAAATTTTATTCGAATTTTTGAAGATAGTGAATTTAAACACCTTTACAGGGCTCATGCTGCACAAATGGAGCAATTTAGCTTTACTGAAGAAATAGATATGGAAATTATACACCTAAGCGAAGCGGACGAAATTATACCCATTGAAAGCAATGATGACTGGCGAAAGGGCGTAAAAATAGCCTGTGAGAAATATCATAGGGAAACAACCAACCTACTTATATGGGATGTGTATGAAGAATACCTGATTTTTAAAACTATTAAAGATGGATTTAAAGAATGGGAGAGCGAAAACACAGCAGAAGCACACCGACAAGAAGCAGCCAATAGAATACTAACTGGCAGAAGATTGATGGGGGAACCTGAAGACTTTAATTTTTAAAAAACAAATAAAATGGAAAATACAATAATAAATAAATATCAGAAAGAAGGCGAAAAGGCCGTGCAACAACAAAAGTTGTATGAAGAGATTTATCAATCACTCCGAAACAATAAAAAAATACAGGACTACTATAAAGATTATAACCAAGAAAGTGTGGATGTTTTTTTAAAGGATTATGCCAAAGAAAAAATTAATATTCTAGAATGGGGCCCTTCACAAATAAAGATTCTTGAAAGTCAGAACATGGTGTTTTCTAATGCAGCATTTGAATGTTTGAAACAAATACAGCAAAAGAAATTATTTGATTTGCAATGTCAATGGCGTGCCGATCTGATTACATTGGAAGGAGTAGAAACTACTGATGACTTTGGTATTATTGCAGAAGATATACTGAATTGTAAACTGATATCCCCTGTTTCAGAAGCAGAACTAGATATGTTCATAGATTTTCTTAATAACGAAGATTTTCATGGGTTGCAATCAGGAATGCCGGATAGTATGTGGCAATTATATATTGCCTTTAAAAAAGATTATGAGGGTGATCCCTTTATGTTTATAGGGATGCCTGAATGGTATACTTATCATAATCTGTGTACAGGGAATACAAAATATTTAATCTTGCCTGACATTAGAGGGGAGAAAGAGTATCATTATATTGGGCTTGCTGACAATAAAGCAATCCCTCTAGAAACGATGACTGCCAAAGATAAAAAGGTTAGTAAAAAGAAATCCATTGCAAATGCTGAACCAATAAAAGAGGAGACTGTAGTGAAACCAAAGATAAATTATTATGCTCTTGGTTATTTATCATGGTTTGTACATGAGTTCGAAGATAAAAAGACGGCAAGAGAGTTTAAGAATACTGGTGGAGAATTGAATTATGATGAGGATGATGATAAGTACGATTATAGTATGGTAAATGAAATTGTGAGTGATTTATCGGTTGATGGCAAAATTCGGGCTGTAGAATCCAATTATAATTGGGTGGAAGGTCTGAAAGAGACATTGCACAAATATCAGATTCAAGAAAGAAAAGATGCCATATCACCTGCTTACGAACAGTATTGCATGTATATAGAAAATGGTATTTCCTTTGAAAAAATGTCGGATGGGTATACATTAATGGCACAACAATCAAGAAGAGCCAAAATATTAGCAGGGAGAAAGATAGCAGGGGAACCTGAAGATCTTAATTTTTAGCAGATAATATAAAATGCTCCTTTCTAAAGTAGTGAGGGTATGTTTTTGTATGTAAAGTAAATTACAAATTTGGATGGTAGTTGATGATTCCTTTCGTGGACATTTAGTTACTACTTTAATAAGCCGACATAGCTTATCTAATCAGGCGTAGCTTTTACAAGTATCCTATGAGTTATTATCGCCTAATTATTTTCAATGTGCCTGTAGCAAAGCCATACATGAGGAAACTTATAGTATCAGCTTAGATTGATTCTACATACGGCAGCGAGGGGAAGAAATAAGACAATTCTATTAGAAGGAAAGGATTCTCTACATTTCTAAAATATTAGATAATGCAGAAGTCAAACCGTGATTTGCCTTAAACATCTTTTTAAATGCCTCAATATTTGCCTTAACTTGTTTAATGAAATTTTCCAATTCATCCTTTACTTCAGCAACCTCATTTATTTTTAATGCATGATTCAATATTTCCTTTTCTCTGCCATAAATTATTAAATTAGCCTTGAAAATTGCCAACATTATAATAATATGTTTTTGATTCATTGGAATTAATTTGTTCCTTTTATTTCGAATTCTTTCACTCAATAATAGAATGTCTTTAAAATTAAAATAAGCAGAGAGATTTTTGATATAATCAGCAATTGATGACTCAGGGTTCTCAAACATTAAAAAGAAAGATGACATCACAAAATCAGTAAATATTCCATCATTATCAGCGTTTGTCAAGGTAAATAATATGGGCAAAGGAGTTGAACTCTTTATCATAATCTTATTAGTATTTATTGTTATTAAATTTTAGTGAATAAAGTAATCAAGCTATTCTTGTTTTTATATTTTGAGGGAAACATCTTTTCTCCAACAGTTATTAAATCAAATACCAAGACCTTTAATTATATTCAATACGACTTTATTATCAATACTTGAGAACAATTGGGCAGAGATAGACTAAAAATGTCATCTCTATCGGGATATACTGCAATTTATTATTTGGCTTCTATAATCATTTCATCCTTTGGGATTTATCAAAGGGGGATGGTAGGAGTGAATTATTCAATCTTATTTCACTTTTAAACTCTCTTATTGCTTACTAAAATATGGGATATTTTCCCTAGAAATGTCTTCCTTTTGTTGCCAATAGTTTAGAGTGACTACTTTTCCATCCTTCGTTCTTAACAATCTTCCGAAGACGGCATTGATAGAATTAAATGCCAAATTAGTTACACCAACCGTAAATGTTACGGGTGGCAGAGGTGGGGGAGGAGGTGCAACTTCTCCTTCGGCAAGTGGCTTAGGAGGTGCAGCAGCAACCTTCGGAGGAGCTGACTCGCCTACTTGTACCGTAAAATCATTTAATTCCAATAACTCTTTCAGAAAGGTTGCCCGTTCTGCAGTTATATTCTTCTCTACAACGGCACATTTAACACCATTGATTTCTTCATCCGTATGATTCTTATTAATTGCCATTTTTTTATTTTTTATCTTTTTAACACAAAGAAAACAAAGGAAAAACAAGGAACACAAAGAATCTTTTCCTAATTCTCTATTAAATGAACCCAAACTCATCACTCATAGTTCATCACTCATCACTAACAACTAACCACTAATAACTAACCACTAATTGATAAATATATTGATACAACCCACCATATAATCCTGAACCTACCACCCCTATCACACATATAATCATGGCGATACGGGGTTGAATAGCGATTGGTAATTTCTCTATCGGATTGTCGGATTTCTCGATGAAGATATTTCTAACAATGTTCAGATAGTAATAAAGGGAAATCACCATATTGATGGCAGCGACTGTAATTAACCAATAAGAACCCTTTTCTGCCCCTGATAACAATAGGAAGAACTTACCAAAGAATCCTGCAACAGGGGGAATACCTGCCAATGAAAATAAGCCAATGCCGAGCATCCAAGAGAGTGTCTTATTATGAGTATAAAATCCTTTGTAATCGTCAATATCTTCCTTACCGGTTAGTCCTTGCACTAATGTAATGACTCCGAAGGCGCCGAGATTAGAGAAGATATAAACGACGATGAAATACACGACCGAAGCCGCAGAAGAAGGCGTACCTCCCGATAAACCAATCAAGATGAAACCTACTTGTGAAATAGAGGAAAAGGCAAGAAACCGCTTGATATTCGTTTGACGAAGTGCAAATAGATTGCCGATTATCATAGTTACAACTGCCACCGTAATAACGAGATAATACCATGAATGGGCATATAAACCGAACACATTGAACAACATCGTGATGAAAACAAACAATACCGCACCTTTCGAGATAACAGAGAGGTAGGATGTGACCGCAACGGGAGAACCTTCGTACACATCAGCCGTCCAAAGATGGAAGGGAACAGCGGATATCTTGAAACCAAATCCTGCGAAAATCAATATGAAGGCAAACTGCTGTAGTGGAGTATTGAGATGTATGGCGTATGCCACTTCACTAAAACTGAGTGTTCCTGTAGTTCCGTATAAGAAAGAAATACCTAATAACATCAACCCCGAAGAGAAAGCAGAGGATATGATGAGTTTTAAAGCTGCCTCGGAAGAACGTTTTAAATGTAAATCGAAGTTTGCTAAGGCGGCTAATGGAATAGTTGATAGTTCTAATGACAGATAAAACATTAGGAAGTGGCGCGAAGAAACCATGAACGTCATGCCTAACAGCGTTGATAACAACAGGATGTAAAACTCTGCCGTATGTTCGTAATGCTTTAGCCAAGTTGAGGATTGTAGCGAGATGATGAGCGTACCTGCAATTAATATGTTCTTTTGCAATAGAATAAATCCATTTGTATAAAACATATCACCAAAGACATTGCCTTCCGGCTTGAA
>CANCPA010000064.1 GCA_947379895.1 Chitinophagaceae bacterium
CCGTTTGTCCACGATGCGGTAGAATCATGCTTTTCAAGATTAATATCCTGTCCACTTTTCCACCATCCATCACTAAATTGAAATGTAAATCCTCCAATGCAATTCTGTGCTTTGCCACCACCTGCTGCATTTGCATATACCTCTTTCCAATTTTCTACTATGCAAGTTGCCTGGTCTTTTTGGTCTTCCATTTTAGTGATATCATTAAATGCATCTGCGCCAAACTCTGTCAGCATGACTGGTTTATTGTACGATGTTTTTATTCTCTCAAAAGCATCTCCAAATGAAAGCCCTCTATAAATATTTACCCCAAACACATCTACATCCTTACATTCTTTTGAGATGATATCTAGGTACATCAAATCGCCATTACAAATAGCAATCGGGAAATTATTGTCAATTGCTTTCATCGAAATGACCACCTTATTGAATAACTGATAGAGATTTGTTGCTGCAATAGTCGTTTTGCGATTTTCTAATGGAATGTTTTCCGTTTCAGCTCCCTGCCAAAAGAGGCCATAATTATTTTCATTACCCAAAAGATACATCAACAATCCCGGTGTGTTTTTATATTTAATAACCATTGAATCTACCTCTTTCAATAAGGTTTCTTTTACAATTGGATTTGAATAGTCAGTGTTAGCTTCCCATTTTCCATTGATATTGACTCCATATCGTCCAAAAGTGTGGTTGAGAACTGTGTAAATGCCATAATGTTCATAGATGTACTGAATCCATTTTGGTGGGATGACTGCATATTGACGAATCGTATTTACCCCCATATTCTTCAAAAGGGGCATCTCATAATCAAGTGCTGCTTTGATTGTTTTAGTAGGTTGTTCCCACAAGCTGTATTTGTAATTTGTTCCAATAGGGTAGTAATCCCAATTCATACCCACAATAAAAAAATCTTTGCTATTCACCCGAAGTGAAAATCCAATAGAAGCTTTTTTGATGTGAACCTTGCCCTCCTGTGAGAAAGACGATTTAGCTAAGAGAAACCAGAAAATAAACGCGACAAAATACTTTATCATACAACAAGCCTTAATTCGATTCAAACCAATGTTATTTACTAATAAATCACAAAACCCAAAATTACCCGCAACAATATGCCACGCCAAATAAACAGATACATCACTACTACTACTAAAGCAAAAAAGTGCTCACATGCCTGTAAACAATACATCTATAATACATCAATCCGTATTTACATACAACATTTGTTATAAATCGGTTATGCTATTTTTATTACCCTTTTAAACGGTGATTTTATAATTGACTAATCATGAACATAAAATATTTAGTAATTAGCATTCATTTGTTTAAACAAATACTAACTGTATTGAATTGCTTAAACAAAGGCAGGAGAAATTGAAGTAATTGCTATTGTGAAATCCTAATAAGTGTAATAGAATTGAGGCTTTTAATAAAGATTATTTTGAGAGAATAGTTCCCATTTATTTGTAATTGAGATTTCTGAAGTTAGTTATACTGAATGAACTACTTGCTGAGATTGGTTGATTAGTACTTTAGGGCACAAGGTTTACTTATAAAATAATTGGCAGCTATATACTTGAAATGTTTTCTAATCCTAGTTTCTCTTTGTTTAAATCCGTGGGCCTTTGTGGTAAAATCAACTGAGATGTAATGAATAAATTTTATTTCTAGTTAAGGTAATAGGAGGAATGGATTTGATCGATTTTATTGGTGGCTATACGGTCAACTTACTTTGAAGTGTATTATAAATGCGTAATGATTAAATTACATTCCCCGATTTATTAATAATTAAATGGGGGAATGTAATTTTTGAATCAATGTTTCTCGTGATTTGAATAAGCAAAACTAGTATTTCTCCCATCTTTCGTAGCGCCTTTAATTGGTAAGGGGTGCGTTGCCATTACAATACTAAATACCGTGATATACAGATAGGACATCATCATATACTTTTCCTTGTTTGGCATTTCCTTTTTACAAATATTTCTATACAGAATAATTAGAAGTAAAGAAATTAGAATCATTCCCATCTGCGAAATTAAAAGGTCGCTTGTGGATGAAAGTAAAGAGATTTCTTTCATGCCCATTCCTTTGTTCAACAAAGTTAACATGCCACTAGGTCCCCAAAGAAATAAGAACAATGCCATAATTAAATTAAAGTTAGCCGTGTAAGAAAGTAATTTTGGAAAAATGGGATAGTTTATTGTGTAGTTCATTAAAATTGGTTTAATGACCAATACCACATTTACGAGCAATAAAAACAACAGAATCCATCTTGCCATTCCATCAATGTAAAAAACTAAATCTCTCATGATTTTAAAGTTGAATAATTAATAATTGAGTAAAAAGAAATGATAAAAATTTGTTAGGTAGTTCTCCACCGTCTATAACCGGCTTAGTTTAGTGTTCTAACTACTTCTCTTGCAATTGATGCATTTCGAAATGGCCAAGGAATAGCCGCTAAAATGATACAAAGTGCCATAATGTATAATATCGACATCATTCTATACTTATTATCGAGTAGTGACTTGCTTCTAGATATCCTGTTTGCTACTCCAATGATAATCATTGAAAGTAACATCATAGAAGGGTGTTCTACCAACCAAAATCGTAGATAGGGAATGTTGAATATGTCTGAATATTGATATCCTTCATGCTTTAGTAAAGTAATACCGTACCTGCCAAAAAGATATAAGTAAATTGAAGTGGCTAAATTGAAATAAGTTGCCACTAGTAACCAACGACCCCAATTTAAATTTTCCCCGTTATAATGTTTTGTTGTTGGGAATAGACTTCGAATAATATTGATTGCTAATAAAAGTAAAAAGCACCAACGTAAAATACTGTGAAAATTTAATACACCTGTATACATAATCGCTTCTTTTTGTATTATATTCTTATTGCTATTTTATTAATTCAAATCGACATTACAATTGCTTTGCTTGATTAATGATATCCAATTATCTCATGGAATCTTTAAATATGGCATCATTAAAACGTAGAATCGTTTTCGTTATTACAATTTGACTAATAAATCATACTAGTTGATTATTGCATTATAATCTGCAGAACTTTAATCATGTTGTTTATCATTTGTTATTATAAATTATTCCCCTTATTATTGTTCTAGTAAATCAAATCGAAAGGTTTATTTGAATCGGAATTAACGTGTATTAAATGATGCTTAAAGACTAAGTTGTTGAGTAAAGTCAATTAAATAGTATTTAAAGGCACTCAATAGTGTAATCGTAATTTACTGTGCAAATCAATTTGATAACTTTTTGAATGTTTACTATTTATTAATTAAAAATGAACAAAATGAAAATGAATTTCAAGAACATCATCTATTGGTCAATTCTATTGCCGATAGTTGTAGTTGCACAGCCTCGATTGCCTGAAGGTTATTTCTGGAAAAAGCTTCCTAATGGGTTGGAAGTCGTTGTAATTGAAAATAATAAAGTACCACTTGCCACCATTGAAATTGCAGTGAAGAACGGTGCTTATACAGAGGGACCCGAATACAGTGGGTTATCGCACCTGTTTGAACACATGTTTTTCAAGGCAAATCAGACTTATCCTAATCAGGAAAAGTTCTTGAAGCGTACTCAGGAACTAGGAGCTATATGGAATGGTACGACTTCTGAGGAACGAGTGAATTATTTTTTCACTTTCGATAAGGACAGTCTTAAGCAGGGTTTACAATTTATGAATGCTGCGATACGTTTTCCATTGTTTAGAGTTGAGGACATGAAGAAGGAAAGATTAGTGGTAGATGGCGAGTTTCAACGTAATGAAAGTGATCCTAATTTTCAGATTAACTTTGAAAGTCAAAAAAGATTATGGGGCGATTTATTAACCCGTAAGAATCCAATTGGTGACCATAATATCATTAATACGGCTACCCCTGAGAAGATGACCACCATTAAAAACAAGTATTATGTACCTAATAATTCATTGGTAGTTGTTTGTGGCGATGTGGAACACAATAATGCCTTTAAATTAGTAGAATCCATATTTGGAAGTTGGGAACATAGTGGGTTCGATCCTCAAACAAAATTCCCTATACCTGAATTTTCTCCACTCACTAAGACTGATTATTTTGTAAAAGAGTCTTCTATTGCGCAAACACCCTATTTAACTTATTGGTGGCAAGGACCTGATACAAGGAATGACTCTGTTTCTACAATTGCAGCAGATGTATTTAATACCATTTTAGGATTGAATTCTTCAAAATGGCAACAGGCTTTGGTAAATACTGGTCTAAGTTCTTATGCTTATGTTGGATATCAGACTTCTAAATATGTGGGGCCAGTCAGTATTTATGCAATGCCGAATCCTAATAAATTGAAAGAATGTACCGATGAGATTAAAAAACAGATTTCTCAATGGCAAAACGATGATTATTTTACAGACGAACAGTTAAATGATGCCAAACAATCTCTCCGACGCAATAACCTGCGTTCGTTAGAAAAGCCTTCAGAATTGTCACATAATCTAACTTATTGGTGGTGTAGTGGTTCGTACGAATTTAATACAGATTATATTAAAAACTGTTTGGCTATTAATCGTGCAGACATCAAGAGATACTTGAACCAATATATAACAAACAAGCCGTATGTAGCAGGAATTCTGATTAGTCCTGAAACTAATAAAGTTTTAAAGACGGATTCCTTTTTTAAACCTTAGGTATAAATAGAGATATTAAGTACTGTCTAAATGTCTTTGGTTTACTATTTAGTACACTGAATTCAGTGAAATAATTAATAATAAAAAAATAATATTATGTTGCAAAAAATATATAGCACGTTACTAATTACAGGCTGTGCACTATTCGTTGGATTATCATCCTTTGCACAAGGGAAACAAGCCTACGAAATGACAATTAATGGAGTAAAAGTGATTGTGCAACCTACAAGTAACGAAATACTCGAGATACAAACTATTATCAAGGGGGGAGTACAAAACTATCCTGCATCTCAGGCAGGTATCGAAAGTCTTGCATTTAATGCTTTGACAGAATGTGGTACAGAGAAAGACGACAAAAATAGTTTCAAAAACAAGTTAGATAAGGCGAGTGCAAACGTAGGTGGCAACACGGGGATGGATTACGCAACATTCACTATGAATTGTATTGCTAGCGACTTTGAAACTGTTTGGCCACTTTATGTGGATGCCCTTACGGTTCCTCGTTTTGATCAGACAGATTTTGAAAGAATAAAGCAAGATGTAATTAATAACTTGAAGGCACAATCTTCCGAACCCGATTATGCACTTAGCAAATTTGCAAAAGAAACGGCTTTTAAAGGTCAAGATTATTCTAAAAGTCCTGATGGGACGGAAGAGTCAATTGCCAAACTTACCGTTGAACAAACAAAAGCTTATTACAAATCAATCCTTACTCGCTCTCGCCTATTGATTGTGGTAGTTGGAAATCTTGATAAAGAATTGATTACAAAAAAGGTAACGGCATTGCTAAGTAGTATTCCTCAGGGAGCGCCTTTAATATTAAAGCGACAATCTTATCATCCACTTGCACATTCGTTTAAGAGTGAAAAGAAGGAATTAGCCACCAATTATATATTAGGAATAACAGGTGCACCCCTGCCGGGCACTCCCGATTATAATGCTTACCGACTTGCAATGACTATTTTCTCTCAACGAGATAATTTGGAAGTTCGAACAAATAATGGCCTTTCTTATGCGCCGTATGCTTATGTAGATGGAGGATTATCGGCTTCTACAAATGTTTATGTAACTACAAAAGAGCCTGATAAATACATTGCTGTAATGAATGCTTTAATTAACAAGACTAAGAGTAAGGGCTTTACAGAGGATGAAGTTAAGAATGGCAAGACTTATTTTGTGACTAGCTTTTTCTACAAGCAAGAAACAAATAGTGCTCAAGCAGCTTCTTTAGCAGCAAATGAGGTTCTTCATAATAATTGGAAGAGGTCACTTACTATCAGTGATGATATGAAAAAACTAAAAACTTCTGATTTGAATAAGGCTTTTAATAAGTATTTCGGGAACATTACGTGGGTATATCAAGGAGATGATACAAAAGTAAACGCTGAGTTGTACAAGAAAGGGTATAACTATTCAGAAAAGCTGCCTCCTTCAACTTTTAAACCTGTAAACAAACAATAGTAAAGAAAAAGCTCAGCAGATGTTGAGCTTTTTCTTTTTAGACAAAAAGGGTTATCGCTCAGGTATTTTTACTACAAGGTCTTCGAGGAATTGTACTAAAAAACAAAAGGCTTAGAATTTCTATTGAATTATTCGCCTAACTATTAGATTGTATCAACTTTTTAATCTCACTTGCCACAAAGATTCTAATTAACGAAGGCCCTAAGTTTCTTAAGACACTAAATAAGTATCAAAATTTTATTTTTCCTTTGTCCTTCTTTGATCTTTGGTGTTTTTGTGTTGAATTAACTAAATTAGACTCTTTATCCTTTATTGTTAATTGTTAAGTCGAGTTATTAATAGAATTCCTTGGTTTCTTGTTTTTTCTTTGTTTTAATTTGGGTAGAACCTTCTGAGCTCAAATCAATTTTTCTGACTCGCATTAGTTCAAAAATATTTATCGTCCTATTAAACTCAGGCAATTATATTTGTGTTAGATAATACCTTAAATATGAGAATATTATTATTAATTCTTGCCACTATTCCCTCTTTTCTTTTTGCACAAAGCCGGAAGAAAAAGGCATTGGCAGAGCAGCAGGCAATAGCCGCAATGAATAATACACTTAAATCGCATGTTCAATTTTTGGCAAACGATATTCTCGAAGGGCGTCGTACAGGGACACATGGCGAGGAAATGGCCATGAACTATCTGGTTAACCAATATAAATTAGCTGGTATTGCGCCCGGAACAGATAATGGATATGTGCAGCCTTTTGATATTAATGAAGGAAAAAAAATTACTGAGTCTACGTCATTAATTATTAATGATAAGGTAGCCATTTTAAATCAGCACTATTTTCCGTTGCCTTATAGTGCGCAAAAAACGGTACAGTCATTTGTTGCTATGTCACTGAATGAGGCTGGCAATATTTGGTTTAAGGATATTAAAGACTTAGCAGATAACAATCCTGATAGTGTTCATTTTGATGCAGATATTGCCTTGAAAAAATATTCTGTTAAGGCTGCATCTAAGGGAGCAACCGCCTTAATCATTTATAATAGTGCAAATACCGCAGATGATATTCAGTTTAATAAATACGACACCTCCAAAATTGCATCAATCCCCGTTATTTATTTAACAAAGTTGGGGAGGGATAGCTTCTTTAGTGATAATACTGCTATGCAAAAAGTGGCGATAGCTGTGTCAATAACATCAAATTTCAGAACAGGGCACAATGTTGTTGCTTTTATTAATAACAATGCACCAAATACTGTTATACTCGGTGCACACTTCGATCATTTAGGTTACGGTGAAGATCATAATGCACTCGATACTGGTCATATTATTCATAATGGTGCAGATGATAATGCGAGTGGTACTGCGGCATTGTTAGAATTAGCGAAGAAGCTGAACACTTCTCAAGCAAATCACAATAACTATTTAATCATACATTTCAGTGCCGAGGAATTAGGGTTATTAGGCAGTAAATATTGGCTTAATCATCCGACAAGAAAAATAAGCCCTAACTATATGATTAATATGGATATGGTTGGGCGGTACGACTCTGCTAAAAAGCTAACTATAGGTGGCTATGGTACATCCTCAAAGTGGGGTAGCATTTTCTCATCCTTAACAAATAAGAATTTATTGATAAAATTCGATAGTTCAGGCACCGGACCGAGCGATCATGCTAGTTTTTATCGAGATTCAATTCCTGTATTATTCTTTTTTACGGGTACACATCCTGATTATCATAAGGCGTCCGACGATTGGAATAAGCTGAATTATGATGGAGAAAGAGAGATATTAAATTATATCTATCAATTAATAACTTCGGCAGATGATAAGGGCAAACTAACTTTCTCAAAAACAAGAGAAGCCTCAGCAAGAGCTAATACCCATTTTAAAGTGACATTAGGAATCATCCCTGATTATGGGTATACAGGAATCGGAGTTAGAATTGATGGGACTAGTCCCGGAAAGCAAGCTGAAAAGATTGGGTTGCAGGCAGGCGATGTATTGTTACAATTGGGCGATTATAAATTTGTTGACCTCAATTATTATATGGAAGCATTAGGTAAGTTTAAGAAGGGAGATAGTACAAAGCTTATAATAAAAAGAAAAGGAGAGGAAAGGGTTTTTAATGTTCAATTTTAGTTTGATCTATTTTAGTTGTTATTTTTTAGGTTATGAAATTATTTCTTGCATTACTCATCATTGTTTTTACACTTAGTTCATGTTATACGATGCAACATGTTGCAGGAACGGGGGCTTCAAAGAGTATTGTAGTAAAGCAGAAACAATGGTTTGCTTTATGGGGTTTAGTGCCATTTAATACAGTCAATCCAAAAGATATGGCAGAGAAATCGAACAACTATATTGTAAAAACAGAATTTTCCCTCGGTGATATTTTCCTTGGAATACTCACCTTCCCCATCTCAATTGAACGACAAACCGTGACTGTGGTGCATTAGGTTTGTGGAGATGTAGATATAAAGGCACATGAAAATATCCATTAGTAACTGTCATTATATTGCCCGAACCATCTTCTTTTGCTAAATTTCCGGAGAAATTCCCTTCTACTTCTGCACTGTTAATAGAACTAGTTTATTGTAAATGGCATATTGAAACACCTAAAAATCATCAAATAGGAAGATTTTTTTACAAAGAAGAGGTATTTACAGCATACTTTTAGTAGGGTTTCTTTATGGAAGGGCTACTAAATTCATCCCACAGGTAGCCCTTCCGAAAAGAAGAGGCACCTGCAGCATGCTTTTGGTAGGTCTTCTTTTCGGAGGAGCTACCAAAAGTATCAAATAAGTATCCCTTCCGGAAAGAAGAGGCATCGGTAGCATACTTTTAGTAGGTCTTCTTTTCGGAAGAGACCAAAAAATCATGAAATAAAATGATGGTTTTATTATTCCAAAATATACTTTTTGTTGAGATTGTCAAATTTTTAAATAATAAAATAGCTATTCACCGATTATATTGCACAGTTAAGCGAAAATTGTCAAAATGAGAACCTATTTCTAAAACAATTCACTTTTAGGGGTAGGAATACTGTACTTTCACGCTTTACAAATACGAATTATCGTTTCTATTAAGTTGCTTCTTCACTCAAAACAAAGCGAATTGCTTCAAGGGATACCACGATAATTGATTAAATGGTTTTTTACAAACATTTTTATCATTATTAAATTAAATCTCATGAGTAGTTCAAAGAAGTCACCTAGGACCAACATTGGTAGAAACGAGTCAATGCTAAAAGCAAAAACAAAAAAAGACAGCGTATCACCTGAAGATAATATTCTCTCTAATAAAACTTCTTCAAATTTAGATGACGCATTAGACGATTATACGAAAGCAAATGCAGCAATAACAGCGGCAACAGTAGCTGAAAGCAAGGCAATGGCAGCCGCAATTCCACAAAGAAAGCTATTGACCGATATGGTGGGTCATATTTTTTCAGCTATCAACCATAATATTTCATTTGGTTCAATTCCTCGTTCTGCCCGGGCCTTTTATGGATTAGATGTGAATAACAACAGAACTCCTGCTTATAATACCGATGTGAAATTACTAAAGATAGTAACTGATATCATCAAAGGTGATAAAGATCGTACCGATGCTGGCGGAATGGTGATCACATCCCCCACTATCATTCAATTTGCAGCTGTTAATACAATTGCAAGACCAATTATTATTGCTCTGAGTAACACTAAAACAAATCTTGCCAAAGCTAAAAGCGATTTAAGAGACCTTAATTCAAATACTGATGATGTACTTCTTCATGTTAGTACCGAAGTCGAAATGGAATATAGTAAACTTGAAGCATCAGCAAAGAGGGCAATGTGCCGTGAATGGGGAGTTAGATACATTAGCATAGGCACTTTATCCGACGTTACTGGAAAATGCACTGATAGTGAGACAGGATTGCCTTTGGAAAACGTAGTGATAAAAATTGCTGGTTCAGGGAAAAAAGTAGTTACGGACATTGCAGGCGATTATGTGGATTCAACTACAATGTACGATGACCTTGAATTGGCTGCAACGCATCCTTTATACATTATTGCTGAAAAGGCTTTTACAAAAGAGAATGGAGTAAATGTTGTAGTAGATATTAAGATGGTGAAGAAATAGAGCATTGGGATTATGTTAGCGTTGAAATCAGCTTATAGATTGTTTGCCATATTGAAATTATAATAAAATACAGGTTTCTCAATTGTTAGTTGTGCCATTTGGTAACACTTTCAATTGAGAAACCTTTTTATTGGGTTTGAATCCGCAGGATAATGAAAATCTTTCATTTTTGTATTTATAATTCAACAGGTAATAATATTTGGTTCTGTCGTTACCGTTACCGGTAACGATGCCGGAAATAATTTGATATTTAATCAAATTGCTCTCTATTTTTATCCCGGAATTGATAGTGTACAGTATACTTTTTTTAATTTTAATTGTAACTAAAAAAAAGTAATATTGTGTTTTGAAATCGACCTGATAGTCGCCGACATTTGCTAGTCAATAAATTAATTTATTAAATATTGTTGCTGTAATGAAAAAGAAACGATTAGTCTTTATCTCAGTTTGTTGTTTTACCCTTTTGTTTTTATTTAGTTCTGTTCAAGCTCAGCAATCGTTGAGGGTGTCAGGTGTTGTAAAAGATACAAGTGGTGCAGGTGTGCCGGGTGTATCTATTAGCATTAAAGGCCAAACTACTATTTGTGGCATCACAGATAACAAAGGGGAATACAATGTAAAAGTACCTTCGGCAAAAACAATTCTTGTTTTTTCTTCAATGGGATTTATGAATGCTGAAGAAAAGGTAGGCAATCATACAAAAATTGATGTGAAAATGATTGCCGGGACTTCAAATCTTGATGAAGTGGTTATTATTGGGTATGGTTCCCAAAAGAAAAGGGATGTTACAGGAGCAATTTCATCAGTTAATTCAAAACAAATTGCCGAAAGACAAGCTGTAGATGTATTTGATGCCCTGCAAGGACAATCTCCCGGTGTACAGATAGCACAAGAATCAGGTGCCCCCGGTTCAGGTAGTTCTATCCGAATTAGGGGTACTGCTACAATCGAAGCCGGTGCAAATCCTCTATATATTATCGATGGTGCACAAGGAACAAGTATGGATGGTATAAATCCTAATGATATTGAATCGATCGAAGTGTTGAGGGATGCTGCCTCTGCTGCAATTTATGGTGCTCGTTCTGCTAACGGGGTAATCATAATAACTACTAAAAGAGGTAAGGATGGAAAAGCAAGAATGGATTTTAGGCAAACCACTAGTTTTGGTAAATTATCTCATCATGTACCACAAGCTACTGCTGCCGAAAGAAGGTTATATGATTTGAAAAGAGGTTTTTTTGCTGTAAAAAATAATACAGTAATTAATGATAGTTTGAATCCCGGTGTTAATAGTATCGATAATGATTATCAAACACTGCTTACAAGAACAGGCGTTCGGAGTCAAAGTGATCTAAGTGTAAGTGGTGGTGGTTCTGCATTGAATTTCTTTGGTAGCTTTAGTTATTTACAAGATAAAGGAATTGTGATAAATAGTTGGTCTAATATTGCAAGAGGGCGCTTCAATATTGATTATAAGGCAAACAACAAAATTACTTTTACTACACGTATTCAAGCATCTTATCGTAATGAAAACAAGGTGAGTGATGCTAGTGTATTTGCTCCTGCGCTTTCCCGTATTGCTTATCTTCCTATTTATTTATCTGACGGATCTTATTCTCCTCCTATAGCCGGTTCTGCCAATCCTGTTGCAGATGCTATGTTGCGAAAAAATAATTACGATATCTACAATGGTAGTATCTATAATTCTATTAGTTATGCATTTAATAAGGATTTAAAGTTTACGGTTGATGCTAATGTAACTGCAAATACCTCTCATTTTTTATATTTTAATCCTTATGTACTTACTACCGCATCTGCACATCAAGATGCATTGTCTGATAGTTTAAACCTGGCCACCTTCTGGCAAGTTCAAGGATTCTTTAATTATAACAAGGCACTAAAGAAGCATACATTAAATGGTGTTCTAGGTGTTAGTGCAGATAATGATTTTGTAAATAGATCGTTTCAAACAGGAACAAATTTAACGGCTAACGAGTCTATATTAACTATGAATGCAACAGGGGTTAAGTTGCCCTCTCTTACTAGTCAGGAGCGAGTTTACTCCGAATCCTTTTATGCTCGTTTTGGAGATTCATACATGGGAAAATATATGTTGAATAGTACTTTCAGGGCAGATGGTTCTTCACGTTTTTCTCCTGGACATCGTTGGGGTTACTTTGAATCTGTCTCCTTAGGATGGCGTTTCTCGGATGAAAAGTTCTTCGATTGGTCAAAACGCTATTTGGATGATGGTAAATTTAGGTTAAGTTATGGAGTGACAGGGAATGATAAAGTTGGAGCCTATCAATTTGTAAATCAATACACAGTTGGTAGTGACTACTATAGTAATATTTCGGGTATTGCCCCTAGTAATACTTTGGGAAATCCAAATCTAAGTTGGGAAGTGGTAAAACAATTGAATTTAGGAATGGACTTGGCATTATTAAAAGGAAGGTTGAATGTTGCTGTCGACGTCTATCGTAAAGTAACAGATAAGTTATTATATCATGCACCACTTGATGAAAGTACAGGTGTTACTAATGTTGAGGTAAACATTGGTTCGATCCAAAATAGAGGGATTGAGTTTTTGATTAATGGTTATCCATACAGAAATAAAACGTTTACTTGGAATATTTCTTTGAATATGTCTTTAAATGATAACAAGGTATTGGAATTATATAAACACACTCCTTTATTAACAGGTAATCCAAATGCTTGGAGAGTTGCAGAAGGAGGACGATTAGGTGATTTTTATGGATATAAGTCTTTAGGCATTTATGCTTATGATGCATCAAATGCATATTCTTCTGATTGGCAATTGTTAACAACTACGGTAGGACCCTCTGATACTACCTATTCATTGAATGGACAGAAATATGGAGGTGTTATTAATCATATCAAAACAAATGGACTTACTCTGCATGGGGGAGATGTAATTTGGGAAAACATTAATTCAGTTACTGGAAAAAGAGATAGCATTATTGATGATAGAAATAAACAAATTTTAGGAAATGCAATGCCTAAATGGACAGGCGATTTAATTAACACGTTTACTTACAAGCAGTTTACATTCTCATTTAATTTTTATATTAGTTGGGGTAATAAGTTATACAATGCAATGTTCTACAACATGAATATTTTGAGTACTACTAACAATACGCCTACTCCCGATTTTATACATCAATCATGGTGGCATCCCGGAGATGTAACGGTGTATCCAAAAGCTCAATTAAATTCTGGGCTTGGTAACTCAACCAATATTAATAGCTTATACATTGAAGACGCTTCATTTATAAGACTTAGAAATGTGCGTCTTACTTATCAAGTGGATAAAAAAATTGCTTCTAAGATTGGACTTAATAGTATATCAGTATTTATGTTTGCCAACAATCTAGCGTTATGGACAAAATACAAAGGCTTCGATCCTGAAATCTCAATGGCGAGTGCCCTAACTCCTGGATTTGACACAGGTAGATATCCGAGAAAGAAAGAATTAGGATTAGGTGTTAACATTAACTTTTAATTGAACTGAAATGAAAAAAATAATAGTATTTGCTTTTTTTATAATGACTGTTGCTTCAATGTTTAGTTGTAATAAACTAGATCAGCAACCTATCTCAAATTTGCCGGCCTCTGCTTTTTGGAAAACAAATGAAGATGCCAAATCTGGTAATGCAGCCTTATATGCTGGGTTACAAAATGCTTTTAGTAAAACCTTTACTGAGTGGGGTGATGCTCGCTCTGATAATTTAACCTACGGTGGCACAGGAGAAAATCAAGTGAATGTATCATTAAATGGAATTGATGCAGTTACAGCTTCGGCTGATTGGGCTACGCTGTATAATACAATTCAGAGAGCTAATCTTGCAATTAAGTATCTACCAAATATTTTGAAAAATAATCAGCTGACAATTACTGATTATAATAATTATATGGCTCAGGCTTATACAGTAAGGGCTTTTATGTATTTCTGGGCTGTAAGACTTTGGGGTGATGTTCCTTTAAGAACTTTGCCTTATGAAACCCTAGATTCCTCACAATATTTGGGAAGAACCTCTAAAGACAGTATTCTTTATAGTGTAATAATTCCTGATTTAAATACAGCACTTTCTTTAATCAACCCGAATGTGTTGAATAATTATTTCATTACTCAAGGAGCAATACTTTCTATACAGGCAGAGGTGGCAATGTGGCAAAAAAGATATACAGACGTAATAAATATTACCAAACAGATTACGGCACTCAATCGTTATTCTCTAATGCAGGATCCTACTTTGTATAAAAATGTTTTCTCAACCGGTACAACTGCTGAAAATATTTGGACATTAGATTGGCATTACCTAACTGATGGAGCGAATGGTATTGGAACAAAATTAGGTTCTAATGGTAACACCTCAAACTATTATATAGATACTAGCACCACTTGGTATCATAAGTGGACTACTAATAATAATGATATAAGGAGGTTGCTAAGCTATGATACTGTTACTTATGGTTATACAACTCAGCCAAAGCAGATTTGGAAGTTTTATCCTATAGATATTAATACAGGAGAACCTGTTAATCCGACAAGAAATCAGTGCGAAGCAAAACTTCTTTTTTATCGTTATGCAGATATTGTTTTAATGCAAGCAGAAGCGTATAATGCTACAGGTGATACCGCAAATGCATTGAAAAATGTTCGGCTTATTAGGAGTCGGGCAAATGCAGGTGCAATAAAGGTAAGCGATTATCATAATTTGGCTTCCCAAAACGATGTATTGAATGTAATCTTAGATGAGAGACAAGTTGAACTGTTTTGTGAAGGTAAGAGGTGGTTCGATTTAGTAAGAAATAATTCAAGTTCTAATTCATTATTGGTTAATATTATGGATCCATTAATTAAGGCAAGACAAGCAACCCTAAACTTGTACCCTTCAGGGTTTTCTGATACAGCCAAAATTCTTTGGCCTATCTCTAGGACTGCTTTAATTGCTAATCCATCTTTAATTCAAAATCCTTCATACTCTCGATAATCAATTTAAATAATACAACATGAAAAATAAATATTTTAATATAAAAAGTTCTGTAAGCGCTTTAATTGTCTTTCTAATGATTTTAGGCTTTATAAGTTGTAACAAGTTTGCGGGCTTGCCCATACAAAAAGATGCCCCATTTAATGGGGCTGTCTTGAACAATCCTACAAATATGACAACTTGGGATTACATCAAAAGCCGTGGTCCAAGTCAGGGCGATTCCTTGTTTGAATTGATGTATAAAGCAATTATTCGCTCGGGTATTGATACTAATCTCTACACACAACCGAATATGACATATATTATTTATACAGATTCTGCTATTTTTAGTCGCTCAACAGGTAAAACAACTACAAGTACAAATAGTTATTGGGGCTTTTATAAAGTGCCAAATAGTGCAGGGAAATTAGTAACTGCCACTGATTGGTCTCAATATAAGGGGGCAGATAGTATTGCATTAAAAAATAATTTGCTTTATCTCATGATAAATGGTGTGCATAGTTTTAATAATATTCCAATTACTTATACTACTTTAAGTACTATCCCTTTAACAACTCCATTTGAGATTGATACCACATTAATGCCACAAAAAGTGAATGCTACAAATCCTTATAGTCTGATTTCTTTTAATCAGTCAGATTCAAATGCTAACTTCCATTCAATCTATTTAAATGCTTTTCCTGGTAGTAAATTATATCTCTCTACCACTAATACTCAGTTCCCTGGTCTTAAAGTAAGGACAGCAGGAATTGTAACCAAAAATGGAGTTGTTCATGTAGTTGATAAGGTTTTGTATTATAAATAGTTTCTTGAGTTTTTCCGAGTATATATTAAAAGCAGTTACGACTTAATAGTTTGTAACTGCTTTTTTGTTTTAGACACTTCCGTACACTTGTTTTGCCGATAATAAATCAATTGATTTAATTTTTAAAAGTAATCAATTTGAAATATGATTTTGATTATATTTCTTTATCCTGACTCCTTCCATTTATTTACCACTTTTCTACACTTTTTGCTTTCATTTTCAAAATGTTTCAATTCGCTACAAAGTTTAGGGCAACTTATTTTCTCATTACTAACAAAATATCACAATATCAAGACTAAAATATGAATAAGTATGCATTATTTAGTCGGTTTTCCACACTTATTAACATGTAATGCACAGGCTATAAGAGTGATGTTTCCTTAAATCAGCATGTAATCCAATGCTGCATTGAGTTACAGCCATTTTTTTTCGTGTGGATAAATAGAAAATGAAAAAAAGTGGGTTAAGTGTGGGAAAAAGTGTTCTTTTGTGTCAAAATGTGGTAATTTTATCACCAAATTTAAGCAAATGAACGGATTTCATGGCGAATATGAGGTAACAATAGATGCGAAAGGTCGTTTCTTGTTACCCGGTGCCCTGAAAAAGCAGTTGGAGGAAGGAGAAAATACGTTCATGCTTGCTAGAGGTTTTGAAAAATGTATCACATTGTATCCCATGAAGACATGGGAAGGAATAATGGAAAAATTTAAGGCGCTCAATCAATTCGATCCTGAAGTAAGGCAGTTCACTCGTCAATTCTTAGGTGGGGCAACTGAAATTGAATTGGACTCAGCAGGAAGAATGTTGATGCCTTCATTGTTCAAGGAATATGCATCGATTGGTAAGGATATAACAATCACTGCTGTATTAGACAGATTTGAAATTTGGGATTCAGTTAAATATAAAAAGCTCTTTGAAGAAGTGTCTCCAAAAGAATTTAGCGACTTGGCTAAGAAGGTGATGGTTGGATTTTAAGTCAATAATAGTAGGATTATGATGGAACAATCAAATAGTCAAGTAGAAAATGTCCCTTCAATGGGCAATGTTGGTTCATCCTATCATATACCCGTATTGTTTTCTGAAGTAATTGATGGATTAGATATAAAAAGTGAGGGTATTTACGTTGACTGCACATTTGGTGGCGGAGGACATAGCAAAGGTATATTGGAAAAGCTTGGAAAGAAGGGAAGATTAATTGCTTTTGACCAAGACGCGGATGCAGCTAACAATCTACCTGTCGATGAACGTGTTTTATTTATTCCACAAAACTTCCGGCATATACAAAGGTTTTTGAAATTGTATAAGATTGGACAAGTAGATGGCGTTTTAGCGGATTTAGGAGTTAGTAGTCATCAGTTTGATGAGGGAGATAGAGGGTTTTCGATTCGTTTTGATGGGCCTCTCGATATGAGGATGGATCAAAGAGAAGGATTGACGGCTGCTGATGTAATTAATAATTATGCAGAGTCAAAGCTGCATCTTCTTTTTGAACAATTTGGAGAGGTTAGCAACTCAAAAACATTGGCTAAGCATATTGTAGAGGCACGAAAGCACACGCAGGTTCAAACGATTCTGCAATTCAAATCAATGATTAATTCTGTTGTGAAGGGTAATCCTAATAAATATCTTGCACAAGTATTTCAGGCCTTACGAATTGAAGTGAATGGTGAGATGGAAGTATTGAAGGAAATGCTTTTACAATTGAATGAAGTAGTTAAAATAGGTGGAAGAGTAGCAATTATCACTTTTCATTCCTTAGAAGATAGGATTGCAAAGCAGTTCTTTAAAAATGGAGGTTTCGAAGAGGAAGTTGATGATAATCCTTTTGTTCAAATGATTAAAGAACAAAAGTGGATGCTCATTAATAAAAAGCCAATCACTGCAACTGACGCTGAATTGAAAATTAATAAAAGAAGCAGAAGCGCTAAGTTGAGGGTGGCAGAAAGAATGTAGTTGTGAGTGGTTAGTTGTAAGTTGTGAGTGAAAGGTTTATAAGAAGAATAGATTAGACATCAATTATCAATTAGTAATTATTAATTAAAAATAGTGATAGAACAGGTTGAAAATGGTAAGATAGGGGGACAAAAAAAGAAACGTTTCAAGGCGTTTAGCGATTTGTTGTCCGAAGGAAGTTGGATTACAAAAAATCTGAATTTCTTTCTGTTCTTATCTGGAATTGCCATTTTATACATTGCTAATGGACACATGGCAGATAAAACGATTCGCAACATCAATAAAACAACACAAGAAATTAAAGACTTGCAATATGAGTATAAAACAGTAAAAAGTGAGGTGATGTACAAGAGTGAGGAAGCACAAGTTGAAAAAGCTGCCGAACCACTCGGATTAAAGATTACTAAGGATGTGCCACAGAGGTTGCAGCCTGAAAAAAAATCAGAGTAATATTAAGTTATACGTATTACGATTTAAGTTGTAAGTAAACAGCCAATCATGTAAGACGTAAAACTTAAAACGTAGAACTAATAACGTAAACGTACAACAAAGAAAAATGGAAGTTAAAAAGGACATACTATGGAGGGTTTACCTCAGCTACATCTTGATTGTAGTGGTATGTCTTGTCATTTTTAGCAAGGCCGTTTACATTCAACAGTTTCAAGGTACTTATTGGAGGAGTATGAGTGATAGTCTGCATCAAAGAATTCAAGAAGTTGAAGCAGAGAGAGGAACGATCTATAGCGAAGATGGCAAAATGCTTAGTACTAGCATACCCCAATTTGATATCTACGTGGATTTTGCTGCTGATGGATTGAGAGAAAAGAGTGGTGTATTGTTCAGAAAGAATCTTGATAGCCTTAGTTATTGTTTAGCGCATCTCTTTCAAGATAATACGGAAGGAGAATATCGAAAGTTGCTTGCACATGGCTACAAAACAAAAGATAGATACTATTTACTAAAAAGAAATATTTCTTATCGTCAGTATGAAGAGTTGAGAAAGTTTCCTTTAGTGAGATTAGGTAGAAATAAAAGTGGATTTGTCGCTACAAGCAAGACGATTCGATTGAATCCTTACAAGCTTTTTGCGTATCGTACAATTGGGTTGGATCGAGAAAATGCCCAAAAGATTGGTTTAGAGCAAACTTACGATACCCTTTTAAAGGGTTCTAGTGGAAAAAGGTTGGTTCGTTACATAGCAGGAGGTGTAAGCGTTCCTGTTGATGATTATCAAATTGAGCCTGAAAATGGAAAGGATATCGTTACCACTCTAGATGTATTTATTCAGGAAGTTGCTGAGAATGCCTTACTTAAAATGATGATTAAAAACGAGGCAGAACATGGTTGTGCTATCGTCATGGAAACAAAAACGGGTAAGATTAAGGCAATTGCAAATCTTGGTAAATGTGATAGCTGTGAAAAAAGAGATGGTCAATTAGTTTATCGAGAAGATTTTAACTATGCAATCAGTCCTTCAGAACCCGGTTCCACATTTAAGTTGGCAACCATGATGAGTTTGTTGGAAGACAAGAAAATTACGTTGGAAAGCATGGTCGATTTGAGTGATGGAACTTGGAATATAAATGGTCAGACTGTTTATGACTCAGAAAAGCATGGAAGAATGACCGTAAATGCTAGACAAGCATTCGAGTTGAGTAGTAATGTAGGTTTGGCTAAAATGGCTTGGCAGGGATATGGTAGGAACCCAAGTCTTTTTGTTCGTCGTTTACATGAAATGAAATTGGACACGTTGACGGGAATAGATATTACGGGAGAAAGGAAACCGATTATCCATCGTCCAGGTTCAAAATATTGGAGTGCGAATACCCTTCCTTGGATGGCTTTTGGATATAATGTGGAAATTACCCCTTTACAAACGCTGACTTACTATAATTCGGTAGCCAATAATGGTAGAATGATGCGCCCTTATTTATTGAATTCTGTGAAGGATCAAGGTGATGTAATTAGTCAACGTGAACCCTTTACTGTCATGGAAAAAATTTGTAGCGACGAGACTATTAAGTTATTGCATGCCTGTTTAGAAGGTGTTTGTGTAGAAGGAACTGCTAAGGAATTATTTAAAAATTGTGCTTATAAGGTAGCCGGAAAGACGGGGACTGCTTTAGTAGCAAATGGAAACAAGGGCTATGATGATAAAATTTATCAAAGCTCTTTTGCAGGTTATTTTCCTGCCGACAACCCGCAATATACTTGTGTGGTAGTCATAAAAAACAAGCCTCATGCAGTTGTTTTTTATGGTGCAGCAGTTGCGGGACCTGTGTTTAAGGAAATATCGGATAGGTTATATACCACCTATGTTCGTCAAAATAATTTTGCAGAAACTGTCGTTAAGCCCGATAGTAGCTTTTTCAGTTATGTGGGGCTCAAACAGGATATAAAGCAAGTGGCAAACATGGTGAAGATACCATTTACCGATAATAACAATAACGACGAGGAAATAGCAAGCCTGAGTGGAAATAGAAATAAGACCACTTTCAATGAAAGGATGATTAGTAACACTTATATGCCATCATTAAGAGGGCTTGGACTAAAAGATGCGGTGGTGTTGTGCGAGGGGATGGGTATGAAAGTGAAAGTAAGGGGCAGAGGAAAGGTGAATAATCAATCAATAGCAGCAGGCGAATCTGTTGCTCGTGGTCAACTCATAACTGTAGAATTAAACTAGATGCAAACACTTCAAGACATATTATATAAGGTGCGTTTGCTGCAAGTAATTGGTTCGACAAATGTGAAGGTTTCTGCTATTGAAATTGATAGTCGGAAGGTGAGGGATAAAGCGGTATTTGTTGCTATCAATGGTGTTCATAGTAATGGTCATCTGTTTATTGATGCGGCAATTACTGCAGGTGCTGTTGCAATTATTTGTGAGGAGATGCCAACAATTACAATTGAAGGAATTACCTACATACAAGTAAAGGATACAAGCGAGGCGGTTGCTTTGATGGCGCATCTGTTTTATGGTGAACCTTCTAAGAAAATGAAATTGGTGGGTGTTACGGGTACAAATGGGAAGACAACAATTGCGACCCTGCTCTTTAAATTATTTACGCAGCTTGGTTATCAATGTGGTTTGGTGAGTACGGTTCAGAATCAGATTGGAAATCGGATTATTCCTGCCACGCATACTACGCCCGATGCAGTGAGTCTGAATGCCTTGTTAGCTGAAATGGTGGACAATGATTGTTCGCATGTTTTTATGGAATGTAGCAGTCATGCTATTCATCAAAACAGGATTGCGGGTTTGCAATTCACGGGTGCCTTGTTCAGCAATATCACGCATGACCATTTGGATTACCACAAAACCTTTGATGAATACATCAAGGTGAAGAAAAAGTTCTTTGACGATTTGCCTTCTGCCGCTTTTGCCATCACAAACGTAGATGATAAGCGTGGAACGGTCATGTTACAGAATTCGAATGCAAAGAAATATGCCTATAGTCTTAAAACGATGGCAGATTTTAAGGGCAAAATTCTCGATAATGCGCTTACAGGATTGCAGATGATTGTGAATGAAATTGAAGTTCATTTTCGCTTGATAGGAGAATTTAATGCCTACAATCTAATGGCTGTTTATGGTGCTGCCACTTGTTTGGGCATCGATAAACACGAGGCTTTAACGGCCTTGAGTATGTTGACGGGTGCTGAAGGAAGGTTCGATTATATCGTTAGTAGTCAACAGATTATTGGTATTATCGACTATGCACATACCCCGGATGCCTTAGAGAATGTACTCAGTACGATTAAAAAGCTGAGGAAAGGATATGAGCAAATTATTACGGTGGTGGGTTGTGGTGGAGATAGGGACCGAACGAAAAGACCGATAATGGCACAAACCGCCTGCAACTTGAGTGATAAGGTCATTTTTACAAGTGACAATCCAAGAACAGAGGAGGCGGCAGACATATTGAAGGAAATGGAAATGGGTTTGGATAGTGCGTCAAAGAGAAAATATCTCTCCATTTCTGATCGAAAGGAGGCCATTAAAACGGCTGTAAGTTTAGCAAAAGAGGAGGATATTATATTGATTGCAGGAAAGGGGCACGAAAAATATCAGGATATAAAGGGAATAAAACACCCTTTTGATGATAAAGCGGTGTTGATGGAAGTTTTTGAAATAATGGGAAAATAAAATTAGGGTAATAAGTAGTAAGTTATAGGTATTAAGTATTTGAAAATGAAAAATTGAATACTTAGATTGAAAAACTTACAACTTAAAACCTACAACTTATAACTTAAAAGGATGCTTTACTCTTTGTTTTTATGGTTAAAACAGCAGTTTCATTTCGCAGGGGCGGGGATGTTTCAATACATCACTTTCCGAGCGGCAATGGCTATTATTTT
>CANCPA010000065.1 GCA_947379895.1 Chitinophagaceae bacterium
GATTGGTTGAAGATACTTTTGCCAACAAAAGAAAAGAAATAGATGCTTTTTCTACCACATAGTGAGAAATGAAAGGTTTCATGTTTCTAGTTATATAACTTTTAGAAAAAAGAAAAAGCTAAACACATAGGCTCATAGCCACATAGAAAAGGCATAGTCTTTTTCTATATATTATTGAAAAGTAGGTCACATAGTAATGCTACTTCGTAGCATTAGCAATCTCTTTCTGAAAAGAATTTATATAGTAGTCGCAATGATACTAAAGTCCACAATAAAAAAGTAGAAATGAAGGTTTAACCATACTTATGGTCTTACAGTCTTTGGAACTTTAAGTTGGGAAAAATAAAAAAAGAATACAATTTATATCGTATAATCACAAAGATTTATAGTGTATAAATGTTGATTCAGGATTTATTTGAATAGAAAACTTTGCGTTCCTTGTATTTCCCTTGTTTTCTTTGTGTTAAAACCTCCTAAGTAGTAACAAATATTTTACCTTCGCCGCATGATATTATTAGATGGTCGTGTAGTTTCGGCTGCCGTAAAAGAAATAATTAAGACAGAAACAATTTCAATTGTAGCAAATAATCAACGCCCTCCACACTTAGTGGCCATATTAGTGGGTAATAATGGTGCAAGCGAAACTTATGTTGCTAGTAAAGTGAAGAACTGCGAAGAAGTAGGTTTTCAATCCTCTCTGATTCGTTTTGACAGCACAATTTCCGAGAAAATCTTATTAGACAAAATAAAAGAATTGAATGAAGATAATACTGTAGATGGTATTTTAGTTCAACTCCCTCTACCCAAAACAATTGCCGAATCAAAAGTAATTGAGGCAATTGCCCCATCGAAAGATGTGGATGGCTTTCACCCTATCAATGCAGGAAAATTAGTACAAGGGCTGCCTGCCTTTATTCCTGCAACTCCTTATGGCATCATGCTGATGCTTGAATATTATAAAATAGATACAAAAGGAAAACATGCCGTAGTGATTGGTCGCAGCAATATTGTAGGTCGCCCGATGAGTATCTTGTTGAGTAGCAATCTTCCTTATGGTAATTGCACAGTTACCCTTTGTCATTCTCATACGCCTAACTTAAAAGAGATTTGCTTGCAAGGAGATATAATAGTAGCTGCTTTAGGTAAACCAGGATTTGTAAAAGAAGATATGGTGAAAGAAGGAGCGGTAATCATCGACGTAGGCATCACAAGAGTAGAAGATGCCACTGCAAAGAAGGGCTTTAGAATCAAGGGTGATGTAGCCTTTGATGAAGTTTCCCGAAAAGCTTCTGCACTAACACCCGTTCCAGGAGGCGTAGGATTAATGACAATCGCAGGGCTTTTGAAAAATACTTTATTGGCCTATCAGAATAAGATGAAAGCTAAGGAGGAAACTTACCACAAGGAACACTAAGTTATATGCAAAGTATGAAATGAAGTGGTTTATGTTTATAGTTATAAATCTTGTAAAAAAAGAAAAAGCTCAACACATAGCCACAATAGACACATTGTAAAGACATAGTTTTTTTCTTATGTTTTATTTAAAAGTAGGTCACATAGGAATCCTACTTCGTAGCATTGGGAACGCCTTTTTGAAAAGACGTTGAACAAAAAGTCAAGAACAAATACTTTGTGTTCCTTGTAATTACATTGTTGCCTTTGTGGTAACACAATTTTTATCAATTAATTCTAAAATAAATAATATCAATCAAATTAATTATACTAGTAAAGAGGGCATTACTGATTTGCCTGTCATGGAAAGCTTTTATACCATTCAAGGTGAGGGGTATTATCAAGGAAGTGCTGCTTATTTCATTCGATTAGGAGGTTGCGATGTAGGTTGTGTTTGGTGTGATGTAAAAGATAGTTGGGATGCCTCCAAACATCCTCAATTGAATATTGATACGATTGTGAGTGATGCAACAGCTGAAGTGAACGGAAATACGCTAGCTGATTCGGTAAATAATGTAATTGCTGTCATCACAGGTGGTGAACCATTAATGCATAATTTGAATCATCTCACCACAGCATTGAAGTTGAAAGGATTTAGAACAAATATCGAAACTTCGGGTTCCTCTACTTTGAGTGGTTCTTGGGATTGGATATGTTTATCTCCCAAAAAATTTAAGGCACCACTTCCCGAAGTCATTCCGTTTGCTAATGAATTAAAAGTGGTCATATTTAATCAGTCTGATTTTGCATGGGCAGAAACTTATGCTGCACAAGTTTCAGAGTCATGCAAATTATATTTACAACCCGAATGGGATAAGGCAAGTGTAGTTACACCGTTAATAATAGATTATATAAAGGCAAATCCAAAGTGGGAATTGAGTTTACAACTACATAAGTATATTAATGTACCATAATTATGTAAGTTTAATCTAGTCTTTACATTCTCTATAAAATGAAAGAACGTTTCAATGCACTAACGGGTTTACGAGCTGTAGCAGCAATTATGGTATTCCTATATCATAATAGAAAGTATTGGCGTGGTTGGTTACCTGAATTTTTAATCAGAATCTTTAATGAATTTCATACAGGCGTTTCGTTATTTTTTGTTTTAAGCGGCTTTCTAATTGCTTATACTTATCAAGATACTCCAATAAAATCTGCAAGGCAATATATCAGATATTTACTAGTACGTATCGTGCGAATATTTCCTGTTTATCTCATTATTTTATTGATTAGTTTTTATGATAATGGTTTTCCTACCACAAAAATTGCTATTTACAATTATACTTTACTAAAAGGTCTTTCTGATAGATTCAATCTTGATTGTCTACCTCAATCATGGTCACTTACTGTAGAACTAAGTTTTTATGTCTTTGCGCCATTTATTTATTCACTTTTGAAACAACATATCATAAAGGCTATTTCATTTCAACTCCTCTTATTAGCAATTGTGCTTACAATTGGTTATAGTTGGTATTACATAAATGGCAATCATGATAGATGGATGTATAATTGGTTGTTCATCTTTGATAGTACTTCTTTTGGTAGATTTATAGAGTTTTTTTGTGGGATGATTTTAGCAAATAAACTAAGGTCTGGCTTTGAAATAAAACGATTACCCAAATTGAATCTTACATTAATTAGTTGTATTTGTAGCTTGATTACTATTTATTGTATCAGTCTTTTTGAAAAGGATATTTACGATCAGGGTACACAACATATTGGAGGGTTAATACTCAGAAATGTAGTACTCTCTGTTTTCTTAACCTTGCTAATATATGGTTTAATAACAGAGAGAACGTGGTTAAGCCGAATACTTTCCACAAGATTTGCTATGTTATTAGGGGATGCTTCTTTTATTTTTTACTTGGTTCATATTGGTTACGTTAACAGAAAAATTTATAATCATCAAATATTAGGTGACAGGAACTTTATCTTCTTATGGATCATTTCTGTTGTTGGTTTTCTCTTGATAGAAAAGCCAATCTATCTGTTTCTGAAAGGAAAGATTATGAATTAAGTTGTAGGTAATAAGTTGTAAGTAATAAGTTATTGCCAATTCATAAAAAAAGCGGGCAGCAACTTGTGCATACCCGCTTAATCAATTTATAATCAGATAACTTAAAACTTATTACCTATAACCTAAAACTTATTCCGCTTCAGCAATAACTTCTTTTACTTCAGGTATCATTCTTTTCATCATTCCTTCAATGCCTGCTTTTAATGTAATCATCGAAGAAGGACAGCCGCTACAACTTCCTTGAAGCATCAAGTTTACAGTTCCGTCATTGTAACTTCTAAATTGTATTGCACCTCCATCCATTTCGACAGCAGGTTTTACATAGTTTTCCAATAATTCCTTTACTCTTTTCACAATATCATCGTCGTCGGCACTAACTTCATTTGAAGCCTCTTGCTTTGTATTTGCTACTTCATCATCATTAACTACTACACCTCCATTTTCAAGATATTCTTTCAAAAACTGTTTGATAGTAGGAATTACATCTTGCCAATCATCGGTGTCAGCAGTTTTTGAAAGCGTAATAAAATTGCTCGCAATAAACACACTCCTGATAAAAGGGAAACTAAATAATTCTTTTGCCAAAGGAGAAGGACCTGCAAGACTTTCATCTGCGAAGTCAATACTTTTTCCAGGATATAAAAGCTTGTTTGCTACAAACTTCATCGTTTCTGGATTAGGCGTCATTTCTGTATATATACTAATAATTGGGTTGCCTGTCTTAATCATAATAAAAAATTTAAAGGGCAAATATAGTAAACGGATAGCAGCAAAATAATGATTTCGACCTACTAGATTGATGAATCATCTATAATTTCGGTTATCGAAATTTTAAAAAAGCGAGTTTTGAAATAAAATTATCTAAAAATATTGAATAATTCTTGTAAAGATAAAACGTACAAATTAAAAAATATAACCTATAACTTCCTAAGACAAAACGGTGATTAGTCCTTTGATAATTGCGCCTAATTTTACTGCTTCAAATATTTTACTTTCTGAATAGCCGTGTTGTAAAACAGATTGTTCATGAGAGGTAACACACATCTCACATCCGTTGATAGACGATACTACTAAACTAACTAATTCGAAGAAGGCTTTTCCTAAAACAGGATTCATCATGATACTCATCTTAATTCCTGCCGGTTGATTTGAATAATATTCTTTCTTCATAAAATGCCTAAAACGATAAAACACGTTATTAGTATTCATTAAAGAAGTGCAGGCAATTATTTCTGCAATGTCTGCATCTGTTGCACCTTCAGCTTTAGCTAAATTGGTAAATGAGGTTTTTAGTAAATCGTACTTTTCATTTACTGCTACGCTTAATGCTAATAAATAAGCTTCTTTTTTTGTTAGATATTGTGCATTACTCAGCACATTTCCAACATTTATTTTCAAGTCCTTTATATAGCGAGCATCAATATTACTCAATGCAAGTGCATTGTCGCTTGGTGTGTAATTATCTATTATTTGTAAATCTGTTAAGAGGTTTACAAATGTTTCATTTTGTATCATAATTCTTAATTTATAAGGAGAAAAAAGTATTACGTTGTACGTTTTAAGTTATACGTAAAATTTAAAACGTATAACGTAATACTTCAAACGTATAACTTACTTAGCTAATTGTGCAGTTAATGTTTCTTGACCATTTGTCCAATTACAAGGACAAAGTTCATCTGTTTGTAATGCATCAAGTACACGCAATACTTCTTGAACATTTCTTCCTACGCTTAAATCGTAAACGCTTACCCAACGAATTATACCTTGTGGATCAACGATGAATGTAGCACGGTAAGCTACCTTTTCTCCATCAGCTAAAATACCTAATTCTTCAGCCAAAGACTTTGAAGTATCTGCCAACATAGGGAATTTTAGGTCACGCAAATCAGCATGATCTCTTCTCCATGCAGCATGTACAAATTCACTATCAGTAGAAGCTCCAATTAATACCGCATCTCTATCTGCAAAGTCGCTACTTTTTTTATTAAACTCAGCAATTTCAGTAGGACAAACAAAAGTGAAATCTTTAGGCCACCAAAACATGACAGTCCATTTGCCTGAAGTTTCATTACTGATTTCTACAAATTCTTTTCCTTTTTCAATTGATACTACTGCTTTCTTAGTAAACTCAGGAAACTTACTTCCGATTGACAAAACGTGTGTACTCATAATTATACTTATTTATTTGTTTTTTTGATGACGCAAATGTGGGGAGTTTTATTGATAGATAAAAATTGTTTGTTTCTATTTTCTAATAGAAAGAAACTATAGCAAGATTTGCATTTAATAAAGTAATACAATTTATGTTTCAGGTTTTAAAAAATATTAAGTGAATAGAACTTCTTTATATTTCATTGCATTTGAACCACCTCTTTTATTAAACCTAACTTAGAAAAATATATTATTTTTACTCTGAGATTTGAATCTTTACAGGATGAGGAGCAGGTTCATCTCCTCCAAAATATGGATAAAGTCGATAGCCACTTCCCTTTGCCGTAGTAGCTGCACGAGGCATAGCTGTCGTTTTCCCGTTAATTGTAAAAAGATAATTTTTATTACCATTATCAACTTGAATACGACAATTTATGTTTTGGCCAATTTGGTATTGTCCTAATTGCTGTATAGTACGCTCTCCATTATTATACGTGTATCCAAATAAATGAAGCGCATTATAATACCAAGCCCATCCTACCCGTGCACTAAATTGATGATGATCTGTATTATTATCCGAAAAGCCATACAATTTATTTACATCAAGTTGATTTGTAGCAAAGAAGGTTGAATAAATTGCGCTACTATCAAATTTTGCAACAAACTTCAAGTCGTCGGTAATAATACGCACAAAATGAGAGGAATCGTAACCATCAGCATAATACTGACCTTGTTTTATAGAGTAAGTTGTAAAAACTATTGGTGTAGTAGGAATGGTTGAATCGGGTGGGGTACTATTCTTTTTACAACATAAAAACATGGTTGAAATGAATAACACATTGATTAATAGCAAGCATCTGTTGTACATGAGTTTATTATTAGTTCAAAAATAGGGTGTTTTAAAATAAATTTGTTTTTATAAATCCACATTTACTGCCCTAGTAAATAAAAATGACCAAAAGAGGTCTCTTTTAATGCTCCTGTAAAAAGAAATGACATAAAGAAGTCTCTTTTAATACTCCTGTAAAAAGAAATGACATAAAGAGGTCTCTTTTAATGCTCCTGCAAAAAGAAATGACTTAAAGGGGTCTCTTTTAATGCCCCTGTAAAAAGAAATGACATAAAGAGGTCTCTTTTAATGCTCCTGTAAAAAGAAATGACATAAAGAGGTCTCTTTTAATGCCCCTGTAAAAAGAAATGACATAAAGAGGTCTCTTTTAATGCTCCTGTAAAAAAATGGCAACTAAAGTGAATGATTGTTACTACTCAGGAGGCTTTACCACTATGAACACAAAGATTTTCACAAAGAATAATAAGGATTTATTCATTAAAATCGCTCCGGTCATCTATTTTATTAGAAATCTTTGTAACCCTTGTTTTTTCTCATTGTTTACTTAGTGGTAAAACCTCCTGAGTAGTAACAAATTATTTAAATAAGATTTTTCAACTTCTCGATTTGATTGATAAGGGTAAATCCATTTTTTAATATACTTTTACCCGATTCTATTGTACATAGGAATTAGTAACTCAAAATGAAATTAACGCAGGAACAACTCGACATTATCAAATCTAAAGGGAATATCAAGATTAATGCGGTTGCAGGTTCTGGAAAGACAACTACGATAATTGAATATGCCAAAACACGACCAAAGCATAGCCGAATTTTATACCTCGCATTCAATAAATCAGTCAAGATTGAAGCAGAAAAAAAATTTAGAGATAAAAAACTTTCTAATGTTCAGGTAGAAACTGCACATTCCTTAGCCTTCAGATATATTGTAATGGGGAGTATCTACAAAATTAAAAATGAATATAAAACCAATGAAATTGCAGAATTACTCGGCTTGCAAGGCGACGGTGAGAAACATGCCGAATATATTGTGGCTAATCACATCAATAAATTTATTGCCTATTTCTGTAATAGTGATAAGAGAAATATTAAGGATCTAAATTATTTAGACATTGTAACAGATTCGAAAGCACAAAATTTTGTACGTAAGTTTTATCCTTATATCGAAAAACAAACAAGACTCTTATTAGCAAAAATGAATAAGGGGGAGATTGATATCATCCATGACTTTTATCTAAAGAAATTTCAATTATCTAGTCCAATTCTGCCATACGATTATATTCTTTTTGACGAAGGACAGGATGCTTCGCCAGCAATGTTAGAAATATTTTTGAAGCAAAAAGCTATTAAAGTAATCGTAGGAGATACACATCAACAGATTTATGGTTGGCGATTTGCCGTAAACTCACTCGAACAGGTTGATTACAAAACCTATTTTCTTTCTACTAGCTTCCGTTTTGGTCAGGACATTGCAAATCTTGCAATGCGAATATTGAATTGGAAATCACATATCACCGATTATATACCGATGATTATCAAAGGGGCAGGAGAACAAAAGCCTACTACGACTACTATCAAAAAGAAAGTAGGAAAGAATACTAAAACAAAAGCAGTACTTGCAAGAACTAACCTTGGATTGCTGTTACTTGCTATTGAATATGTGACAGAAAAGAAAAAGGTAAAACAAATTTATTTTGAAGGCAACATTAGTTCCTATACCTATGCCGATGAAGGGGCATCCTTATATGATGTGATGAATTTATATTACGAAAAACATCATTTGATTCGGGATAAGATGATTGCTTCGATGAAAGACATTGATGAATTGAAAGATTATATAGAAAAAACAGAGGATGTTCAGCTAGGCATGATGTTGGAAATTGTAAAGAAATATGGAGATGAAATACCCGATATTATTAAGGCAATCAAAGATAAACATGTAAATAAAGACGAAAAAGAGAAGGCTGAGATTGTATTTTCTACAATACATCGCTGCAAAGGAATGGAATATGATGCGATACATTTGGCTGAAGATTTTATAACTGAAAAGAAAATAAAAGCCGCAAAAGATAAAGAGGACGGTCAACTTGAGGCTAGCAATTCATGGTTGAATGAGGAAATTAATCTGTTATATGTGGCTGTTACTAGAGCAAAAAGTCAGATTCATATACCATCTTCATTAATGCCTGAGTCTTTTCCTGCATCACCACAAATACATTTAATCAATATTCCACCTGCAAAGGAAGTCGTTGCAGAAACAAAAAACAAAGTAAATAGTAAAAAAGATTCATTAAACGCTTATAGTCCTTGGACTGAAGAAGAGGATTTGGAACTGACTCAACTATTTTGTAACGGGATAAACCCGAACACAATTGCCAATCATTTTAATAGAACAAGGGGTGCAATTAGTGCAAGAATAAAAAAACTAGAACTTAGGGATATTTATGGATGATAAAATTTGTAGTGATAAGTTTTAAGAATTTATAAATCTTATCACTACAAATTCTAATCTTTTATTTCCTCAAAATCAATGTATTCATCATTCGTATTTGTAGTGCCACCTTTTGGAGATTGTGGTTTTGTATTCGTTTGAGTTTGTGTAGTTTGTTGTTGCTGCTCCTGCATTTGAGAAACGGTCGTTTTCATTTTACTTACTGTTTTTGCAACAGGAATTACTAACTCAAAAATGAATCTGTACAGTAAATAAATAATCAAACACCAAAAAATATCTTTTAACATAAGCCGACAAAGATAATATTACGAATTAATTATAAAACAGTTTAAATAATTAGAAAGACGATTTAGATTGCTTAATAGTGTTTTACTAATCTATTTTAACAAACGATTTTAATTTTGATTACTTGAAATGAAACATTCCAATTTTACATTTTGTTTATATAAACCATCCCAAAAGAAGGCATACCACCACAATAAATGGAGCAGGTATCTTTGAGAATTGTAGCGTAACAAATGTCAATAGTATGATTCCAATATCAAGGGAAACCATTAATAAATTGGGGCTGATATCAATCTTAATAATATCTTTTATCAAATACAGCGTTGCTCCTGACATTAATCCAACTACAGCTGCATTAATTCCTTCTAAAGAGCGATAAATGACAGCATATTTTTTTAAGTTCTGCCAAACAGGAAAGAAGAAAAGTACAAGTAAGAGGCTCGGCAAAAAGATGCCAATAGTTCCAAGAATACACCCAATTAACTGAGAGGATACTGTATTATCGCTCCGTAAAACCATACCTCCTGTAAAAGTACCAATCGAAAAAACAGGTCCCGGGGTAGCTCTAATCATACCCGAACCGGTAAGAAAGTCTGTTTTAGACATTTGTAATACATCTCTATGCGCTGCAATTATTTTAGGTGTAGAGGGACGAACTACATATTGTTCGTACATCATCGGCATCAATACGTCGCCACCACCGAAAACAAGACTGCCAAAACGATAACTACTCTCAAAAACATTAAAAGACTTATGATTTTTCCAATGATGTGTGGTAGCTGTTTCAGAGAGGTAGCCAGCAATACCGAAAATAGCAATAAAAATGAGCATATTACCCCACTTAATTTGTTTTGAAGGAACGCCTTTTTGAGGAATCCGCTTACTACTAAAATTAGTGGCTACACCTGCAGCAAACATTACTGAAGGAAAAACCCACGGAGTTTTGAAAGAAAAGAAAGTTATAAGTGTTGCTACTACAAGAATAACCCTAGTTATTGTATTATTAATAGCGAGTTTAAAGACTCTGAAAGCAGAATACGCGATAAATCCGACAGCCATCGGTTGAACAAAATGAAAGATATGCACCGTCATTGCTCTATCTTCAAAATAATCGAGCAGAAAAGACAAGGCACCCATGATTATACTTGCAGGCGTTATCCAGATTAAAAGTGTAAGTATTGCTAAAGGTATTCCACCTCTTTTATACCCAATTAAAGTAAGTGTTTGTGTTGAAGATGCACCTGGAAGCATATTGCAAAAACTTACAAAATCAACCAACTCACTTTCTGTAATATATTTTCTTTGGTTTACAAATGTCTTTAACATCATTCCATAATGCCCCTGTGGTCCCCCAAAAGCTGTAAGACTGTGCAACAGTACAGCACGAAGAAAAGGTATATGACGAAGTAATTTCATTTATATAAACTAGAAACAATCAATGAAATAAAGTAGGGCTCAAAAATAAGATTCCTTCAAAAAAGAAAGCAAGGAAGGTAGGTTAAATGGCAATATTATCGTTAGAAAATTGGATAGTGTTTTAAAAATTAGAAATTTTGGTAAAATAATGGCTATTCGCATCACCCTTTACCATTATGGATACATAAAGTTTATACATAGAGAAACATTAGCTTTAGCTTACATTTCTAGTTTATTCCATTAAATTGTTTAAAAAAATCTCATTGTGACCATGTTCTTCTTTGGTTTCTTTGGGTACAAACTCTTGATTAAAAAACAAAAAAGCAACCATGTATAAAACATAATTGCTTTTTTAATTTTAGCGATAATAAATGATTATTAATTAGTGTCCTTTCTTCTTATTTTAA
This sequence comes from Chitinophagaceae bacterium, assembly GCA_947379895.1. Lineage (GTDB taxonomy): Bacteria > Bacteroidota > Bacteroidia > Chitinophagales > Chitinophagaceae > Parasediminibacterium. The sequence goes on from CANCPA010000065.1 coordinate 11,034, forward strand.
TTTGAATAGCATTTTCCAACGGTTTATCTGTAACAAAAACAAGATAACCACCACCACCTGCACCACTAAGTTTCCATCCTGCTACTCTATCCTTGTACACTTCAATTTGGTTTAAAATATCAGGATTAACCATGTGTGGGAACATGTTTATTTGAGCATCAAATGAAGCAGTAAATGCCTTACCAAATGCCACAACATCTTTTGCCAATATAGCCACCCAACAATTATTAGCAGCATCAGCTAATGCCTTTGCTCCAGCCTCCGTAATATTTGTTTCATCTAAAACAGAATAACTTGAATGGCGAGGTCCCAATGTAACTAAGAATAAGTGCTTTTCTATCCAACTTATTGTTTCTTCATCATCTACAGATTCTATTTTATGAGGCCAATAATCGCCATTATAATGTAATTTGTTTAAACATGGTAACACAATTCCTAAGGAGTCCTGACTACCTGCAATAATTTTTGTTCCCGGAGGATTCTCATAGGTAAACAAAACTTTAGCCAATTTTTCTCTATCACCAGACGGAATTTCAGTACGCCAAAGTTCAATTGCTTTATTTCGTGTACTCGACGACATACCACTTCGGTTGTTGAATTCCATAGTGGGTTCGATTGACACAGTAAGTACAGGGCCGGGATAATATTTAGAAACAAAAGGTTGATCGAGCCAACCACCTGCTAAATCAATCCGAAAAGGAATCAGGCACTCGGTACGCAAACTTGTAGTTGAACGAACAGGTAAATCGCCATGAGGAACTCTGTGAAATACTTTATATTCGATACCTCTTTCTGAACAAATATTCGCTTTTTCTAACGTTGATCCATCTTCATTAACCAAAAAAACGTCGGGTTTAATTTCATCTATTTCTTCTAGAAAGTCAATAATGCCAAACCCTTTATTAATTTTACATTCTGAAACAGCAGAGAGATTTTCGAGCATATACTTTCGCTCATATTGATGATTCACAGGGTATCTTCCTTTTAATTGAAATACATTTTCATCGTTTCCAATGCAAGCATATACTTCACCAAGTTTTTTTGCTTCATTCAAAAATGCAACGTGACCACTATGCATTAAATCGAAACAGCCCGTTACCATTACTTTTTTTTGATTACCCATCGCTAGTTTTTTATTTATTTAAGGTTACGAAAATAACTATCTATATAATACATACTTATAGTCAATACTACTTTTATTAAATATTCATTAAAATAAATGAAATAAATGGGTATAAATGTGAAGGTTAATACCAACATAAGCATCAAACCCTTACCCATTCATTTATATTGAAATCATACTTCTTTATTACTCTTGCAGGATTACCAACTGCAACTGAATAAGGGGGAATACTTTTAGTAACAACTGATCCTGCAGCAATTACACTGTGTTTTCCAATGATTACACCAGCAACAATTACAACATTAGCAGCAATCCAACATTCATCCTCAATAATTACGGGCTTTGTCAAAATCTTTTGCTCATGAATAGGTATCGTAACATCCCTATACTCATGATTCAAGGCACTCACGACTACATTTTGAGCAAAAATCACATGATTTCCAATCGTAATTGGTCCAATAATGGTATTTCCCATTCCAATCAAAGATTCATTTCCAATAAGAACATCACCTACACCATTATTAATTGTACAAAAATCTTCAATTGTTGAATTATTACCAAGTACAAATTGATTAAATGGAAGTACGTCAATACGAGAACGTCTTCTGATTCTAGATCCAAGGCCACGCTTGTGAACAAATGGATTTACAAAAATCTTGACCCAAAGTCTAGGTCTAGCCTCCCTACTAGGGACAAGCATCCAATGTATTAGCTTTTTAAGCTTCGGATTATGTTTAATTGAATCTTTTAAAGACATAGTGTTAATTAAAATGGTGCTATTTAAATTTAATACACCGTTAGTGTAATATGACTATTTTGAAGGTGCATTTCGTTTAATTTGCAAAAGAATGAAATAAAAGTAAGGATATAGCTTCATATTTGATATCAAATTCAGATATGGGGATAAAGTTTTCTATTGTTCTTTTATAAATCATGTACTTTTCTAGCTTTTATATTGTATAACTAAATTTAATAACGCAAATAAAGGTTGAACTAAACCCTAGAACGGTCAAAGTAAGACTTAGATTAACAAAATTACAATTTTTCATTTTTCTCTACTTTTTTTGGGGTGAGAATAAAAAGATATTAATAACAAAGGATTTCAGATGTCTGCGATTTTAAAAAGATACGTTTTACTAATTATTATCTCTACGTTTTACTTTTGTGCAGAAGCGCAAGAGTCATTATATTCTGAAATAAATTATCCACTTTTAGATAAGCTAATTGACGCTGCAAAAACTAATTATCCATTGATGAAGAGCTATAAAACTAGATTGATAATGGCACAACAAAATGTAAAGAAAAATAAATTGACATGGTTCGATTTGTTTTCTTTTTCGATGAGTTACAGTCCAACAAATACGATTTCAATTGCCAACTACGTATTAACGGGATATCAGTTTGGCTTTTCTCTTAATTTTGCCTCACTTTTACAAAAGCCTTATACAATAAGAGATTCAAAAAATCAATTAATATTATCACAACTAGAAAAAGATGGTTATGATTTGAATCTTGATTATGAAGTTAAAAGTCGTTATTTTAAATATTTGGAAGCAGTTACTTTATTAAAATTACAGACAAAGTCTACTGTTGATGTTGAAGCTAGTTTCAAACAATTAAAATATAAATTTGAAAAAGCAGAGGAGAATTTTGATAATTATAACAGAGGGCTAATTACTGTTTCCCAACAAAAGCAACTTGTTATTACTGCAGAAGGAAATCTTATCATGGCAAAATATGCGCTTGAAGAGCTTATCAGTAAAAAATTAGAAGACATTCGTTAATGGAATTACGCAACTATTTATACCTAGTATACAAACAAAAGTTTATGATGTTAGCCACATCATTGATTGCTGTTGCCTTAACAATTGTCATGACTAAAAAACTTCCCGAAAGTTTTACATCAAAGGGTCGGATGGCAACCGGCTTTGTGGATCAAACCCAAGCACGTGTATTAGAAGAAAAAATGGATGCGGGAGAATCTAAAATACAAGCTGAATTTGACAATCTTATTCAAACAATACAATTAAAGAAGAACTTTGATCAAGTATCTTATCAACTTATTTTACATGATTTAACAAGCCCCACCCCATTTAGGAAAAAAAGCAAAATGCTTTCCAAATTAAGTAAACAGGCTACAAATCACGCAATTGAAATCTTTACAAAAAAATACCAAGATCGTGACCCCTTATTTTTATTTGATGAAGATCAAAAGGGGTTAGACGATTTAATTAACTCTATGGGTTATGGGTTTGATGCCTTGAAAAATAAAATAAGTATTTCTAGAAATAGTAATAGTGATTTTATTACTATTGAATTTGAAGGAGACAATCCATTATTCTGTGCATTTGTAATCAATACACTTTGTAAAGAATTTTTAACCTACTATACTATTGTTTTAAGAGAAAGCCATGTAAAAGGAGTTAACTTTTTAGAGTCTCTCTTACAGCAAAAAAGGGAAGCCATGAATGAGAAAATGGACTCTCTGAAGGCTTATAAAATTAGAAATAGGATTTTGAATCTTTCTAGTCAAGCATCGGGTATTTATGCACAAATTTCAGATTTCGAAGCAAAAAAAGAAGAAGCAGAAAAGTCTGTCATTTCTTATCAAGGTGCCATTAAAAGTATTGATAATAAGTTTGATCCTAACGATAGAATGTATCTAGAAAGTACACTGATTAAAATTAATGGGGAGATTATGGAAACCAAAGAAACCTTAAAAAGGTTTAAAGAGGCGTATATAATCAATAGATATAATACTAAGATTCAACATAAGATAGATTCCATACAAACAATACTTGCAGCACAGATTACACAATTGTCGGATAAATATATCGTTAATCCGATGTCGGCAAAAGAAAATCTGGTAACACAAAAAATTGGTTTAGAAATACAATTGGATCTTGCCAAAAACAGTATTGATATACTAGACAAACATATCGCTTTACTCAATGAACGATACGATAGGATGGTGCCTCATGAAGCGGTGATTCAAAGATATGAGACAGAAATAGACATCGCTAGTAAAGAATATATTGAGATATTACAGAAGTACAACCAAACCAAAATGGAGTCTAATATCACTCCAAAGGTTAGGCAAATTGAAATGGCAATGCCCGGTCCTGCAGCACCATCTAAGAAAATGATATTCATCATAATTAGTGGTATTGTGCCCATTGTTTTATATGTAGTGGTTTTGTTGGTTGTTTTCTTTTTGGATGATACGCTTAAAACATCAAAAGATTTATCCAATAAGACCAATATACCTGTATTAGGTTATTTACCTTTGATTAATAAGAGTTCCATAAATCTAGAAAATATTTGGAAAAGTGTTAATCCAAATAGAATAATACAGAATTATAAAGAGTTACTTCGCTCGACAAGATTTGAAATTGAACAAGAGATGAAGGATTCAAAAATCCTTGCTATAACGAGCCTTTCTGATAACGAAGGAAAGTCTTTTGTAGCAATGAGTCTTGCCTATGCATTTGCTAAGGTTAACAAACTCGTTCTTTTAATAGATGGAGACTTTACAAATACTTCTGTTACTGAAATTTCTAAGTGTACATTATACCTTGATGATTATTTAGATGGCGTGATTGGTTTAGATGTAATTTTTAAGATGAGTGGAATTCAGATTTTAGGTACAAGAGGCGGTGATGGTTCTCTATTTGAAATGCATCAGGAACATTATATCAAAGAGAAATTGGATGCCTTAAAATCAGTTTTTGATATTATCATTATTGATATTCCTTCATTAGATGACCTTAATAAATCGAAAGAATGGATTGTTATGTCTGAAAAAGTGATTTCTGTTTATCAAGCACAAAGAAGTATTAATGGACCCAAAGATTTGCAATTAAATTATCTGCGCGAACTCAACGAAAAGTATATTGGCTTCATACTTAATAAAGTAGAAGGGCATAAATCGAAATTGAAAAACTTTATTGTCAATTTTAAGAATAGAAATAAGAAAAAGAAAAAATAAATGCTTACCCAATTTTTACATACGATTTGGACTTTATTTCAATTACTGATTGGCTACAATCTTGTACTTCCTGTGTGCATCTTTGTTTTGTATTTAATTAAACCTAAACAAAAAATAAAATCTATTTCCTCATCTACAAAAGAGGCCGATTATGCAATCATTGTGACCGCTTATGAACAAACGCATTCATTACCTCCCGTTATTGATTCCCTTCTAAAGTTACAATACAGCAATTTTATCATTTATATTGTTGCTGATAAATGTGATGTAAGCAAACTACATTTTTCTGACGAGCGAGTGGTAGTATTAAGACCCCCTGAAACATTGGGAAGTAATACACGTTCTCATTTTTATGCAATCAATCATTTTAAAAGAAATCATGAAAGACTGACAATTATTGACAGTGACAACTTAGTCGAACCCGATTATTTACTTCAATTGAATAAATATTTTGATGCCGGATTCGTGGCAGTACAAGGTGAGCGGAAAGCAAAGAATTTAGATACTACTTATTCTTGCATCGATGCGGCAAGAGATATTTATTACCACTTTTTTGATGGCAAAATATTATTCGAAGTAGGTTCTTCGGCTACACTTGCAGGGTCTGGAATGGCGTTTACTGTTGAACTATACAAGGAATGTTTAGGAAATCTTGACGTTACGGGTGCAGGCTTTGATAAGGTTTTACAAAAGGAAATTATCACTAGAAATTATAGAATTGCTTTTACAAATGAGGCAATTGTATATGATGAAAAAACATCTAAGTCCGAACAATTGGTAAAACAACGAGCTAGATGGATTAATACATGGTTTAAATATTTCATTTTTGGCTTTCAGATAATAGGATTAGGAATCAGACGATTTAACTGGAATCAGTTTTTATTTGGTTTTATTCTTTTACGTCCACCCTTATTTATCTTCTTGATTTTATCTGTGTTTCTGATGATGATTAATGTCATCATCAATCCTTTTGTGGCTATTCTTTGGGCAATAGGTTTTTTGTTATTTGTAATAGGATTCTTTACATCCCTACTCCTTTCACCTACGGATAAGCGTATTTATCAGGCGCTGACAGGCATTCCTAAATTTATATTTTATCAGGTATTATCTTTATTAAAAGCAAGAAATGCCAATAAACATTCAGTCGCTACTCAACATTTCCATGATAAAAAGATTGATGAAATAGAATAAGGAATAGGAGTTCTTATGACAAAGAAAACAAAGATTTTATTTTTAAAATCTACAATTTGTTGTTACCATTCAGGAGTACTTACCACAAAAAACGCTAAGGTTTTTACAAAGAACCACAAGGATTTATTCATTAAATTGCTATCGCTCAGGTCATCTATTTTATTAGAAATCTTTGTGTCCCTTGTCTTTTTCATTGCGCCCCTAGTGGTAAAACATCCTGATTAGTAACACTTTGTTTCAAATAATTTAGGGTTCCTTGCTTTTCTTTATTTACACTGTAAGACTTCTTTTCAGAAAAACAGTCACAATCCTACGAAGTAGGATTCCTCTGTGACCTTCTTTTTAATAAACCATAGAAAACAACTATCCCTTTTCTATGTGGCCATGTGCCTATGTGGTAGCCTTTTTCTTCCCTATAAGTCAGTTAATTTGAAACATAAATTGCCTCTTATTTCTTAACCGTAAACAAATTCGTTTCACCTGCCTTTACCGTAATTGTCTGACAGCCATACAAGACATTTTCTCCCATTATCTTTTGTTGTTCCATTGATTTTTCTGCCAATATTTTAATAGTTGCATCTACAGGAGTGGGGTTATTTATAGAAATTGTCAATTCTTTTTTATTGTTCTTGACCACTTTTGTCACCACATTATCAAAGGCAGTCACTTCCCCCTTATCCGTTTCTATATAGAGCCCGGGAACCTCAATAGTTGTCAACATCAAAGACGTTTCTGCCCAAGTGGAAAGTGGTAATACATAACCAATCGTTTCAGGGCCTTCCCAATCACCCATATTCACTCGTTCGCTTACCCATCCTGTAGGTAAAGTCCCGAGAGGTTTCTTTGGATGACCAAGATACTGCGTAATATTATGGGCAATGTCTTGCAATAACTCTAGATAAAAATGATTACCCGTATAGCGATACAATTTTAGTAATCCTACACCCGATGCTGTACACAAACCCGGTGCAGTGTGTTTATTTTGTGTATTCGCATATACAGAACCGGTAGTATGAATATTTGCCCGACCATAAGCACTCGTATCACTATAATGATAGTTGTAAGAGACTACCCAAGTTGCCATTTGTTTGGCCTCATCCTCTGCATCAGTTAACCACTTTTTATCGTTTGTCAATTCATACAGAGTAACATAACTCTCCAATAATCCAAGTGTAGATTCCGAATCAAAGTTCTGTACTGCATCACCCGGTCCACCACAGCTAATCCCTTTTTGAGTGAAGTTTTTGTAGTAATAATCAGCGATTTCTTTTGCAACAACCAAATAATTGGGATTATGATAATAAGCCGATGCCAGTGCCAATCCAGCAGGAACGATGCCTCCACCACTCGAACCGCCTACCATTATCTCGCCTGTTTGACTATTCACAAATTGCCCTAATTGATGGTATGTATTCCATAGTTTAACAAAGGCATCTAATACTCGTTGATTACCCTCTTTCCAAGAAGGTTTTACGGAAATTCCCATCTTGTCCATCAGCATCATTTGTTTGGTGATATACCATACTGCATCACCACTTTTGCGCACTAAATGCCAATTCTTGGTATGCGGTTTACGAATGTCACCACCTAACCATTCATTTCCATTGCGTCCTGCATCCCAATAAAACCCTGAAGGAGAAATACCGTTTGGATACAACCAATCGAAGTTTTTTATCACATTCTGCCTTGTCTGTTCACTTCCAGAAAATAGTAATGGATAAGTGGTAATCATACCTCCTGTCCAACCAATCTGCCAATCTTGCAAGAAGTTTTCCCTAAATCCAATGGCATAATATCCAAATTGTGGAACAAAGTTTTTTTCATTATACTTTTTTTCTAATGCTTGCATACACTCCGAATAGGGCAATGCATTTGCTAGAGTATTATCGCCTGCAAAATCTTTTCTGATGCTCGCATATTTATCAAAAATACTTTGGGTATTTGGTGCATCATAGGCGTATAAGCGAAAGGTGATAGTTACAGAATCTCCTGCCTTGAAATTAGTGGGTTTATCCCAACTCGGAAAGCGGGCATCACATAACTTATATACAAACTGTTCCCGAACGATTGGAGAAGTTATTGAAAAAGTAGCCCTCTTCCTATCTCTTGTTTCGGCAACATCTATCCCGTAGTCACCGAGACTATTTCCTTGACGGGTTAATAACCACATCCCTTTTTGAGTAGTATCTGAAGAAAAACCTATGGAGGGAGTTGCCATATCACCACTGCGTTCCTGAATACGGGAAACCGCACCATTACCGTTCAGTTTAGGGACATCGGTCAGGATAATAGGTTTGTCGATACCAATATCTTGCACTTCATACAGCTTTGGCGAATAACGCAATCTTCTCCATTCGTACCGGTTACCATTATAAGCAGCGGCAGGCAATAGAACATAGTTTTTCTCACTCCAATTATTCCAATCAATATCCACCGAAACACTTGCAGCCTCTACACTTCCATTTATACAATGAAAAGTAACAGTATAATCAACAGCCTCCTTTTTATCTGCCACTAAAGTAACCGTTGTATTTACTTCCCAAGAAGATTGTTGAAACTGTTGAAGTAGTTTTCCTTCAGTTAAGGCAAACTTATTTTTATTAATCAACAGATTATTTTGGTCTTTATCATACTGATTAATGCGGGCAGATAGTTTACCATTATTTGCTGATAACCACTGAACTAACGAAGTAGGGATTTGTGCTTGACAATTAATTGTAATAAAAATAAATACTGTGATGAGGTGTTTGTACATGGGAAAGTAATATTTGTTGGGAAAGTTGTAAGTAATAAGTTATACGTTTTAAGTTATAAAAAATGTTCAAGAGTTATTTAATAAATTTTCAATAGTCGAATGGTGTATCTTATCCCTCAAATCACCTAATGCATTATTGACCACTTTAATTCGAACTATATTGATATGACTCATTTAGTAATATATTTTTCAATTGTTTTAATGCCAAGTCCACTTCCCTTATCCTTCCTACTCTAATTGTATCTACTAATGCTAACATTTCATAGAAAATAGAAGACTCCTTTATCGCATTTACTTGCTTTGCATATAGAGGTTCTATCTGTAAACCTATAGTTTCTCCACTTACATCATACCAGACATATTCAATATCAGAATCGAAATGTTTCTTCATAAATGGATGGGAGTGTGCAGTCGGTATCCCTCTAACCATTGAACCAGGTACTTGTGGAAACACATATCTCACGCCATGTTCTAAAAATTCAAATAGATTCTGTTTATAAACGCTTTTCTTGTTATAATCAATAAGATTAGCTAATTGACTCCTATTTAATGACTCTGAAATTTCAGAAATACTAATGGCAAGAGAACTAGATAATTGATTTAACTGTGTATTTTCATTACCCAATTCTATTACCTTTAATAATATTGCTATGTCTTGTGGACGCATCCCGTTATGCTTTCTCATAAATCAAACATAATGCATATTTCGCATTTCGCGAAATGCGAAATACGCAATAAGCTTTAAACAGTACTTTATTGTAATCAAAAAGAAAATAATCAGTTCTAGAGTCAAATAATTTTATAAAATGATACAAAATCTATTTTTCCACTATCCACTTTTTCGGAATACCACATCTAAGCTCAAGTTATGGTTTCATTTTTTTCGGAACACTATAACTGAGTTCAAGTTATGGTATTCAGTTTTTTGGTACACCATAACTGAACTAAAGTTGGGGCTTCCATTTTTTCGGAACACTATAACTGAGTTCAGGTTATGGTATTCAGTTTTTTGGAACACTATAACTGAACTAAAGTTAGGGTTTCCATTTTTTCGGAATACTATAACTGAGTTCAGTTATGTATGTCTTATTTTTCGGAATAGTATCAATGAGCTTTTTATGGCTAATAATATATTTTTAACCCAAGCAATTCGAAAACTTATAACCTATTCTCATTTTTTAGAGACCAATTCCCTTATTACCAACTGATGTAGATTTTTTCGAAACCTGTTTTTCATATTTCTGAGTAAACATGCTAAAGATACCAATGCCAAAATCATTGCCTTCCACTACTTTTCTATGATAATAGTAGTCTTTATCCCCGATGCATGTACCAATACAAATCCGAATAGGAACAAGATATTGCTCACTTTCAGTTCTGACACTATATTTCTGTAAGCCTGAATAAGCTTTACTGACTATTGGCAAAAATTTCTTTTTATCCAAGACTCCTAGCTTTATCCCTTCCATAATTGAATAACCAAACATGGCAGTACAACTACTCTCCAAAAAGTTTAAGGAATCAGTAGGATGTATCGGAAGTTGATGCCAATGACCTGTTTCATTATCTTGCAGCGAAGGAAGATTCGCAGTCATTTTTATTAAATCGGCCTTTAAAATGTTCCAATTAGGAGAAGATTTAGGTATAACAGTCAATGCATCGGCAATAGTCATCATTATCCAACCATTTCCCCTTCCCCAAAACTCGTGATTCTTGCGTTCAGGATTCATATCCCAACCAATTTGACAACAGGAATCATCATATTCTTTGTCATCTCCATTCCATCCATGCACCCAAAAGCCTGTTGCTTTGTCTTCCAAAACAGCTTTATGCACATTATATTGTTGCATAAAATCATCTAGATATTTCTTGTCGCCTGTGAGTTTATACATCTCAAAGAAGTACATTGCCAACATATAAATGGTATCATCCCATAATTGAGCAATATTAGCCCGATGAGAAATTCCTCCATTTTTAGTCTTTAATATGTGTTGATATTGATTATAAATTAAGAATGCCTTTTGATTATATTTCTCTTCTTTGGTAACTCTTGCCAAAAAAGCTAGCCCTAAACCAGAAACAACATCATTAGGAGAATGCCCATTTGCTTTTGAAAAGGTTGCATCCATTGCAGTCTT
>CANCPA010000066.1 GCA_947379895.1 Chitinophagaceae bacterium
TTTTTTTTTATTTTTATAAATGTATTAGTTTCTAATATTCGGAAACCCATATTGACTAATAATTACATTAAGTTGGAAAAATAAACTTTAAAAGTTGCGAAATAAAGTTTTATGATTGTTTAAATCAATTTTCAATACGCCTATAATTAAATAAATTTGTCTCTTTTTCAACATCATATTTTCATTATAACGGAGCCCCCTACCGCTCGACAAATCAGCGCATCCCCACTAGCGCATGAATGATTTGGTTTGTAGGACACTGCTCGAAAATCGGGAACTCGAGCAGGACTCCTGTCCTGTTCGTTGCTGTTACTTAATACCGAAAAAAATGTAGTAGATTTTTGATATAATGGGTTCAGTTCCCACTAGCACACGCTCGAGTCATGCGGAAGTGGGAACCCCAAACCATAAACCCTAAACCTTAAACCTAAACCCTCACTTCCTATTTCCCAAACTTCTTCTTTAACAAACTCAATGCATCGTTGATATTTGTACTCTCGGCAGGTTGAGGAACCGTATTATTACGAGGCGAATTATGAGTCCCGTTTCTCGGCTTATGACCCTGTCCTCTCTGCGGTGCTTCCTGCGTTTGCTTGATAGATAAGGCAATTCGCTTGCGAGGAATATCCACCTCGGTAATCTTAACCATCACCTTATCATTCAACTTCAATAGCTCATTCGGATCTGTAATGAAAGTGTGCGAAATCTCACTCACATGTACTAATCCATCTTGCTTCACCCCAATATCCACAAAAGCACCAAAGCGGGTGATATTCGTCACTACGCCCGGAACAATCATTCCTTCCTTTGCATCTTCAATCTTGTAAATACCTGCAAATTCAAATTGCTCCAAGACACTACGAGGATCTAAACCCGGCTTCTTCAATTCCTTCAACACATCCTGAATAGTAAGGACTCCAATTTGTTCAGTAGCGTATTTTTTGGGTTCTACGGTCTTCAACAAGGTCTCATTTCCTACCAATGCTTTTACATCTACACTCAAGTCGGCAGCAATCTTCTTGATAATCGGATAGGCTTCGGGGTGAACGGCACTTGAATCGAGCGGATTAGTTCCGTCCTTTATTCTCAAAAAACCTGCACATTGTTCAAATGCCTTTCCTCCTAAGCGGGGAACTTTCAAAAGCTGTTCCCTGCTTGAAAATTTACCAATCTCATTGCGGTGCTTAATTATATTTTCTGCTAAAGAAGGGCCAATACCACTCACATAACTCAACAGATTTTTACTTGCAGTATTTAAGTTTACACCCACTTGATTCACACAACTGACCACTGTTTGATCGAGCTTTTCTTTTAGTCGAAACTGATTGACATCGTGCTGATATTGTCCTACGCCAATACTCTTAGGATCGAGTTTCACCAATTCTGCCAAAGGATCCATCAATCGACGTCCAATGCTAACCGAACCACGAACAGTAATATCCTGATCAGGGAATTCCTCTCTTGCCACTTCAGATGCCGAATAGATGCTTGCCCCATCTTCATTTACCAAGAAAATAGGAATGTTAAGGTTGAGTGATTTAATAAATTGTTCTGTTTCCCTTCCCGCAGTACCATCACCAATTGCAAACGTTTCAATGTTGTATGTAGCTACCAAATCTTTAATGATATATCCCGCCTCTGTTTGTTTATTCCCCTCGTGTATATAAATAAGACTCGTTTTTATCAACGCCCCCTGTTCATCCAAACAAACAACCTTACAACCTGTGCGATACCCCGGATCGATTGCCATTACTCGCTTACTGCCAAGAGGTGCAGACAATAATAACTGTTTCAGATTTTCGGCAAATACATTGATTGCTTCCTCGTCTGCTTTAGTCTTCAAACTTGTCCGGAATTCAGTTTCCAAGCTAGGATGCAGCAATCTTTTATAGGCATCCTTGATAGCTTTTTTTACTTGTTCTACGGAGCTATTTAAGCTTTCGGTCACATATATATTTTCAATCAATTCTATTGCATCTTCTTCAATCGGGGCAATATTCATGCGAAGATGTCCTTCCAAAAACCCCCTTAAAATAGCCAAAATACGATGCGAAGGTATCTTGTGTATAGGTTCAGTAAAATCGAAATAGTCTTTATATTTAATAGCTTCTGCCTCTTTTTCAGGCAACACCTTACTCTGAAATGTAGCAGTATCTTCAAAGCGTTTACGCAGCTTTGCCCGTACAGTAGCATCTTCATTCACCTGTTCTGCTATAATATCCCTAGCACCTTGTAATGCCTCATCAATCGAAGTGACCTTTTCGTTGATATATTCTTTGGAAACAGACTCTAAGTCTAATGATTTCTGTGATAAAATTAAAACCGACAAGGGTTCTAAGCCATTTTCCCTTGCCGTTTGAGCCTTAGTCTTACGTTTTGGCTTATAGGGCAAATAGATGTCTTCAAGCTCCGTAATAGTAATTGCTTTGTTAATCTTAGCCTGCAATTCATCGGTCATTTTACCTTGTTCGGTTATTGTCTTTTCAATAAAAGCCTTACGTTCAGCAAATTCAGTCAGGGATTTTTGTTCGTCTTGAATCTGTTGAATCTGCACTTCATCTAATGCGCCCGTTTTGTCCTTACGGTAACGTGCTATAAATGGGATAGTAGCACCCTCTGCTAACAATTCCAAAACAGCAGCAACTTGCGTTGGTCTCACATTGATTTTTGAAGCAATAATCTGTTCAAACTGATTCATATCTTATTATTACATTTTTAATTAGGGCGGCGAAAGTAAAGAAATGATAATTCAAAATGGATATTTACTAATGTTAATTTGACAATGTACAATCTCCAATTTCTATGACTTTCAGTTTCTTCCATAAAGAGGGAATACGGTTAAATAAAAGTCCGCTGACATCAAATGAAATCAGCGGACAATTTAGTTAAACAATAAATTTCGAAATGAAGTATTCACCAATAACGTACAACCTAATACTTATAACTTAATACTTATAACTTAATACTTATAACTTAATACTTATAACCTAATACTTATAACATAATACCTAATACTTACAACCTAAAACTTAATACTTACAACGTACAACGTACAACTCTACTTAGCCTTCTTGTTAATAGTATCCTTTACAGCATATTTAATTAAAGGGTAATGATCAATTGTTTCGAATACATTTCTTGGATCACTCTTTAAAATGTTGATGAAACGACTCAAAGAATCTGCATATTGAGGCTTAGCAAACATCCTATCATGGGCAAGGATTACAACGGCATTTGGTGCAACGGTTAATCCATCCTCAAATTTGTTATTCACTTCTTTAGCCAATTGTTCAGCACTTTGCACGGGTGTATTTCCCCTAACAAATCTCCATTCTACATCCCAACCAATTACGCTATATCCCAATGCATCCAACTTCTTATACACTTTTTCAGTAGAAGGTTGCCCTTTCATTTCTCCATCAAGTACCCATGAATTACAACCGGGCAAACGGATAATCTTAACAGGAACCTTGAACTCATCTTCCATACGTAAAAAGTCTTTTACTGCACTATCAGGCATTGTATAAAAACTCTTGTACTTATCCTTAAATCCATGAGTATAGCTATGATTTGCCAATAAAAACTCAGGGTAACTGTTTCTTATTTCATCAATACTTCTTTTTCTATGCAGGTCAAAAGCATGAATACCAACGGAAAAGAAAGTAGCCTTTACACCTAATTTATGGAATATGTCTTTACAAACTTTTGTTCCTGGAGGTTGTGGAGAATCGTCCCATGTTAAATAAATATACCTTTTGCTGCTATCAAATTTAATAGGTGTTCCAGGAACAGGTTTAGGTGCTTCAACTTTTGGTGCTATTTCAGTTTCTTTCTTGGCTTCATTTTTACAGCTAACTGTCATGAATAAGAGAATAATACTACTTGTAATCGTGAATAACTTCATGATATATTTTTTTAGTGAATTGTCAAATGTAAGAATTCTAAAAGGCATTATCAGAAATAGACAGTTACGTTGAAAACTTTTTTCTCTTGCTAAGATATGCACAAAAGGAGAAGTGATGCAATTGGTAGTGCGCTTACTATTGAAAGTTTGAAAACAAAAATGGGAGTTAATAATTTAAAATATCAACTCCCATTCGCTTATTATAAAATAAGTAACTCTCTAATTATTATAGACTAATTTATTAATTGCATCTTACTTTGAATGAGCAATTAATAGTAAGTGTATTTGATTGTGACGAATAAATACCGCTTCCTGTTATTGTAACACCATCAGATGTGTAAGAAGGGAAGGTATAATTTTGCTTTCTTACCTGAATGATATTAGAGTTCCACGCTCCTCCATACCAAGTGGCACAATTATAATTGGTATTAGCTTTAAGTCGAACAGGATTATTATAACTCCAACCATTTGTTGCAATATAACATAGCTTTAAGTCATTCCAATTATAGTTGCCTTCAGATGGCCAAAAATAAACCCATGTCCCTAAATTTATATTTGTGTTTTTGTTAGAACAATTACCCCAAATATTCAATTTCAAATTGATATAATCTGGACTTGGAGGAGGAGTTAGTGTTACGTCAACAGTACCAACAGAAGCAGGGTTGAAAATTGAAGGATTTACTGTAGCATTTACTTTGTTATACTGATTGTCATATACAACTAATTTAGTATTGGGAATATTCGGAACAGGTTGCATAACTGTAATTAACCCATCATAAAGCGTAGCATTAAACATAGCCGAAATATATTGATTATTGCTTGCATACTGCAACTCAGGTGTATAATTATCAACCCTCACGCCTTGAGGTAAATGAAACTTAACAGTCATTTTATTTGGACTTTTATTTATATAATTATGATATAAAAAGTCCATATTCCATGTTGACAAATGTGATACCCCAAATGAAGCATAAAGTTTACCAGATATTGCCTTTTTAATTGTCACAGTATTTTCGTATTGCCATTGACCTGATTGCTCATTTAAACTCCAGATTGGAATAGTATCTCCTTCCTTCATATTTTCGCCTGTAGTAGGATTCTGAAGAGTTTCATTAATTTCCATATCTAATTGAATTGGACTTGAGAATTTTTTAACTTGTGTGCCATTTTTTGCGACCATGTTGATTTGCATCAAGCCAGCAGTTACAAAAGTACCTCCTCCTAAAATTGGAAGTCTATCCCTATCTAATATATTTTGAGCATTGAACCCTCCAGGAAAAGCAGATAAAGACGCTTCTGTACCAGTTCCATATTGTATTGCTAAGGTGGTTACAGAGTCGGTTTGAATGATTTGATTATTCTCATCCCTAAATTCTGTACCTACAGGAATTGTGATTGTTGCTGATTCGGATAAAGAAGCTGTAGGCAATGCTTTCAAAATAATTCCAGGAGATACCCCATTATTTACATGACTACGATTTATAAATGTACCAGTTCCTTCCACAGGGTGCGTAAACTCCACTGTCTTCACAACAACACTTGAGATACCAGTATCTGTAATTGTTATCGTTTGAGATACAGGTGCAAAATTTCCAGCAGCACCTGATATATTAAATGTTATTGGGTTATTTGCTGAAGGTGAAGCTGTTGATAATAAAGCAAGTGCTAACACGCCATGAGACACCCTGTATACATTACTACCATCAGAAGCCACCACATACTGAGCACCTGAACCACTAATAGTTACAGGGAAACCATTATTCCCTCCAGGTACCTGATTTGGTGATGTAAGGTTGGCATTTTGAAATTGTACTACTATAGGTGAAACGAAAACATTGGTATTAATGTTAGATGACGTACTATCTAAATTAATCTTCTTGCAACTGCTGAAAACAAATATTGACAAAGCAAAAAGTACTAGTATGTTTATTTTAATTGATCTATTTTTCATTATTTTTATTTTTTATAATCTAATATTTAAATTTAATTGAAAGTTTGGCAGCCAAGTGTAAGTTTCTAATTGAGCTTGCAAAGCAGGACCTAAGTGAGCATTGTTTTCCAAAAGATTAGTCCCAATAACATTAACAGAAGGAGCCTTTAAAAAGTAATACCCAATGTCAACGTTGATGCCTATACGACGCTTTGGGACTGCATTACCCAAACCTATACCCAAGTAGGGAGCCACTTGACTTCCATAGTCAATATTAGTTTTTACTGTACCAACTTCCTGCGGTGCATAAGTTTTAGTGTTAGTAATTCCAAGACTATCGACAAAGAATGTATTAATCTTTCCATTTGCATTAGATATATAGCCAATACCTGTAATCAATCTAAATCCATTGCATGCAAAAGGACTTATCTCTAATAGAAGATGTGCATTATTTAAATTTACTTCCATCGTACTCTTTGATTTCTTACTAATAGCAACAAACTCTGAAACATCTAGGTTGCTAAGCCCTAACAAATAGCTTCCACCCAATCTAAAACCAAGGTGAGTAGAAAATCGATGACGATAATCCAAACCAATTCCCGTTGTCCCTATTCCTAATTGAATAGCATTGCGATGAAGCAAACAAGACTTTTTTGCCTCTGCTGTCATTTCTTGCGAGTTGTCTGTTTTAACTTTACTACTATCTTGTGCATTGACAGCTAGGCAAAAGAAAAATAGTAAAACATTTGTAATTGTTTTTTTCATTTATTCAGTTTTTGTTTTGCTTACTTTTTTTACGGCATCAGCATTCCGGTACTACTCCTAGTGGTAGTATCACTATCAAAGCAGATTTAAACTCAAAAAATGCACTTAGTGAGTGTTTAAATCAAACTTTAATTTTTTTGTCTGAATAAATTAAGGGCTAAACTTGATATTTTTTGATTTTAGCTTTTCATCTGTGTCACACAAATAAACTAAAACAAATTTAACAAGCAAAATTTGAAGCTACTTATTATTGTCATTTCTTAATGATTTACCAATTTAATAAACTTCATCAAATTTTAAAAAAGCTTGAAGATCAACCGACTACTACTATCTTGATTCAATATTTCATAACAAGCCTGTCGGATAATTAATCTTTCTTTGAGAAAGTTTTTATAAAAATGAAGTTTTCTTGTATTCCGCCTTCTTCTTTTATGCACATTTGCGCAAAACATATTTACACATGAGATTATTACTATCAATTGCCTTTACTACTATCATAAACTTATCGTTTGCACAAACTAGTCCTGAACCCAATTTTAAAGGGTGGCATTTAAAAGATAGCAAGGAGGATGGTGTCATGGGAATTAGCCTAAATAAAGCCTATCAGCTTTTGAAAGGAAAAACTAGCACTCCAGTTATTGTGGCAGTGATTGATTCGGGTATTGATACGACTCATGAAGATTTAAAATCTGTTTTATGGACAAATAAAAAGGAAATTCCAGGAAATGGCATTGATGATGACGGAAATGGATATATTGATGATATACATGGTTGGAATTTTTTAGGAGGAAAAGATGGAACTGATGTCGAAAAAGCCTCTTCGGAAAAAGCACGTGTTTATCATTCTTTCAAAAGCAAATTTGATAGTAAAAATTTAGATACCACCAAGTTGTCCAAAACAGAACTGTTTCAATTAAAAATGTGGCGTCGTGCGGCTAAAGACATTGAACCTTCTCCAGAAACTAATCAAGAAGTAATTGGTCTTGAACGGATGTCTAAAAAGATTAATGAGTGGGATTCTATTATATCTAACGAGGCACATGTAACTGATTACACCACTAATGAACTTGAGAAATTCACTATGACTTCGAGTGAAGGCAAGAAGGCTAAACTTAGTTTTTTAAGTCTAACAAAAGCCTTGCAGCTAGGAAATGAAGCCAAAAAAAGTTTTATTATCTATAGCTTAAATGAAGAACTTGGAAAGTTGAAAAGTGAATTGGAAGAGAAAGAAAAAGTGCCTGTTGATGTACATTCAACCATTATAAAAGACAACTACTTTGATTTTTCTGATATTCACTATGGCAATAATGACATTATGGGAAAGAGTAGCATGCATGGCACTCATGTGAGCGGTATTATTGCTGCTAAGCGAAATAATGGAATTGGAGTAGATGGAGTAGCTGACAATGTTCAAATAATGACTATTCGTGCAGTACCTGACGGGGATGAATATGACAAAGACATTGCCCTTGCAATTCGTTATGCTGTCGATAATGGTGCAAAAGTGATCAATATGAGTTTTGGAAAAAGCTTTTCTCCTCAAAAGCAGTGGGTCGATGAAGCATTTAAATATGCCGCATCAAAGGACGTATTATTGGTTCATGCAGCAGGAAATGACAGTAAGAATATTGATAGTTCTGAAAACTTTCCTAGCACCGATTTCCTTGATGGAAGTCATGCAACAAACGTAATTACTGTGGGGGCAAGTTCCGACACCTTAATAGTTAGCAACTATGCAGCAGGATTTAGTAATTATGGCAAAGTTGGAGTAGATGTATTTTCTCCAGGAAGTCAGATTTATAGTTCCTTACCGGGCGGCAAAAACTATGGCTTCCTTGATGGTACTAGTATGGCAACACCTGTTGTAGTTGGCTTAGCTGCACTTTTGCGTTCTTATTATCCTAACCTGTCAGCGCTACAAACGAAGGCTGCTATCGAGCAATCTGTTACGCCTATAAATAATCATGTGATTATTCCTGCAACAGAAACCGACGTCAAACTTAGTGATATTTGCAAAACAGGCGGTATCATTAATGCTTTTGGTGCAGTGATAAAAGCAGAGGAAATTAGTAAAGCCAAAACAAAAAAGAAAAAGTAATCTCAGAACTGTAAATATTATGGCGCGTCCAACTGAAGGTACTTATCATGCAATCTATCAACAACGATACATTGATGCAGCTTTAGGTGAAAACATCAAGGAATTAATTCATAATTATAGTCAACCTTTAATTGACTTCTTCAAGTCAATTCCTGAAAACATAGGAGATTATAGCTATGCAAATGGCAAATGGACTATCAAGCAACTCTTGCAACATTTGATTGATACAGAACGCATCTTTGCCTATCGTGCTTTAAGGTTTAGCAGAAACGACCAAACTGCCTTAGCGGGGTTTGATGAAGATAATTACGCTGAAAATTCTCCTGTAGCCCATCGTTCACTAAAAAGTATGATTGAAGAATTTATAGCTCTGAGGAAATCTACCGACTTACTCTTGCTGTCCTTCACTGAAGAGCAATTGAAAATGAGCGGGACTGCAAGTGGAAATTATGCAACTGTAAATGCTTTATGCTTCATCATCTTTGGACACCTTCTTCATCATCAAAACATATTAATAGAACGCTATCTCTCTAGTTGTTAGTGGATATTTATGAGTAATGAGTAGTTCATACTTAGTTATTTTGTTTTGGATTTTGTAAATAATTCATAGCAAATTCTATCTTAAATAACCACTAATAACTAACAACTATTTCTTAATTCTATCTGCATTCTTAGCAATAAAGTCTTCCCACCCTTTTAATCCTTTTGTTTGCTTACCTAATAAAGAGGTGGATTGATAATGATGACAAAGTGCTACAGCAAGTGCATCAGTTGCATCAAAGTATTGTGGTTTGGTTTCAATTTGAAGTACCGTTTTTAACATCATCCAAACTTGTTCTTTATCTGCATTCCCATTTCCCGTAATAGATTGCTTTACCTTTTTGGGACTATACTCAGTTATACTCAAGCCCGCTTGCATTGCAGCCGCAATTGCAACACCCTGTGCCCTTCCAAGTTTTAGCATACTCTGAACATTTTTTCCAAAAAAAGGAGCTTCAATTGCAAATGTAGTCGGCTTATACAATCTTACTAAATCAACAACTTTTGAGTGAATCTTCTCGAGTCGTTCATATATATCTTCGTAAGAAGTTAACTTCAGTGTATCCATCAACAGTACTTGCGGCTGCTTGCCATCAGTTTTTAATAGGGCATATCCCATCAATTGTGTACCCGGATCTATTCCTAATATAATGTTAGACTCTTGCATTGACTAATTTAATAACAGAAAAAACTTTCAGTCTGTGGAGCGAAAATAACAATTGAATGCTTCCCATATTTATTTATATCCATTTGCATTTCTTTCTCTCTACTAGTATAACGCATTCTATTCCCAAAATAACACAATTTAAGTATTCGCTTATCCGAGTTATAAGAAGACTCAAACCTAAGTAGAAAGCCACACTGCTTGTCTTCAAGCGGCAAAAAACTTTTATTAACCCTTACCAATCTTATTAGTTTAAATATCCCCATTTAAACCGTTATTTGCAATCAAACTCACAATCACCTGAATAAGCATCTTAAAATATTACTCAATTACTTTATAGGCCCATTACTCTTTTTATGGCTTTCTTACAGTATTTATCAGCAAATCGTTTCACAGAAAGACTTACATCAGTCGTGGAAAATGATTGTAAACACATTCAATAGTTCAGCACAATGGCGAGTATATGCAGTTTGTTTATTAATGATCTCTAATTGGGGGTTAGAAGCAAAAAAATGGCAATTATTAATGCGCCCCATACAAAACTTAAACTACTCACGAGCATTTAGGGCTGTTTTTAGCGGCCAAGCTCTAGCCTTAGGAACACCAAATAGAGTTGGAGAATATGTAGGTAGAATTGTATATATGGATGATGGAAACAGATTAAGGGCTTTATCCTTATCAGCTGTAGGTAGTGTTGCACAGATATTGATCACCTTTTTTATTGGCTTGTTCGGACTAGGTTTTGTTTATTATGTACTAGAATCAAATACATTACTTGTACATTCCCTTTCTATTTTATGGTTAAAGGGCTTATTGAGTTTCATTGTATTCTTTACCATCTTGTTATTTTTGTTTTATTACAACTTGGCGTGGGTAACTAAAGTATTTGAAAGAATTCCATTTGTAGCAAAGTATAGTTTCTTCATTCAGAAACTAGAATCACTACATTATAAAGAATTAACGATCATTTTAATGCTTTCTTTTGTTCGCTATTCAGTATATGTTCTTCAGTATTTATTACTTTATCAATTTTTTGGCATAGAAATTAGTTGGTGGCAGATAATTTGTTTAACTACGGTACAGTTGTTAATTATGACATTAGTGCCTAGTATTGCATTAGCTGAAGTGGGAATTAGAGGCAAAGTCAGTATTACATTGTTCTCATTGGTCACAAATAATTCGCTTGGCATCATTGCTACAGCTGCAAGTATTTGGTTAATCAATTTAATTATTCCTGCATTAGCAGGAAGTTTGATGATATTGGGGCTGAGAATTATAAAAAAAGAGTAAGTATGAAATTATTAAGTAAATCATTGTTCTTATCATTATTGCTGTTAACTATTTGTATACGGCTTTGTGCAGGTGATGAGTTTTGCAGTATCCGCAATACTGCATTTCAAAATGAAGAAGTAATCAATTACACCATCTATTATTCAGTAATGGGTATTTATGTAAATGCAGGCACCGCTTCCTTTACGGCAAATATTGAGAAATTGGCCAATAAACCTGTCTATCATTTAGTTGGTCTAGGCAGTAGTAATCCTAGTTATGATTGGATATTCAAAGTTCGTGATAGATACGAAAGCTATATTGACACGGCTAATTTAAAGCCTAAAAAGTTTATGCGAACTATTGATGAAGGTGGCTATAAATTAACCGAAAACGTGACATTTAACAGCGATAAGAACAATGCCACCACTTTAAAGGGTACTATACCTGTTCCCAATTGTGTGCAAGATGTATTAAGTTCAATATACTATGCACGGAACATTAATTTCAATGCCTATAAACCAAATGACAAAATTCCATTTACCATGTTTCTAGATAATGCAGTGTACGATTTATATATAAAGTATCTAGGTAAAGAGGTCATCAAAACGAGATATGGAACATTTAACGCCATAAAATTTAAACCACTACTCGTAAAAGGGACCATTTTTCAAGGTGGAGAGAATATGTCTGTTTGGGTAACCGATGATGCCAATCATATACCCGTTAGAATCGAAAGTCCTATAACAGTAGGATCTATCAAAGTAGATATGATGGGATTTGATAAACTTCGCTATCCAATGAGCGCTTTACAAAAAAGAAGATAATGACTAATCAAGCATTTCAGGGTACTAAGTTTCAGTCATATTTTCCGAAAGCTTCTATTTAATTTATTCCGCAAACCATCCATATTGACTCATAATTGCTTAATTATAGATTAAAAGAACAAACTCTGTTAGAAGATAGAAGCAATTTGTTTTCAATATACATTTGCCGCATGAGCAAGTTTTTATTAGTTGGACTAGGAAATGTGGGATCAGAGTATAATCATACTCGTCACAATATTGGTTTTGATGTATTAGATGCATTTGTCATTAAAAATAATGGACAATACAAACTTGATAGGCTTGCGTATATAGCAGAAGTAAAATGGAAAGGACGTGTTTTTGTTTGTGTAAAACCCACCACCTATATGAATCTGAGTGGCAAGGCCTTTACATATTGGCTCAATAAAGAAAAAATAGAAATAGAAAACAGTCTTACAATCGTAGACGACCTTGCATTACCACTAAGTAAACTTCGCTTAAGGGCAAGTGGTAGCGATGCAGGACATAATGGCCTTCGTGATATTCAATTAATGCTTGGCACAGACAAGTATCCTAAGCTTCGTTTTGGTATCGGAAACAACTTTCCAAAAGGTATGCAAGTAGAGTTTGTTTTAGGAAAATGGTTTCCCGAAGAAAGACCTATCGTAATTAAGAAAATCGAAAAGTCTGTTGAAGTTATTGAGCAATTTTCAACGATAGGCATAGAAAAAGCAATGAATTTTGCAAATATTTTAACCGTAACACAATAAATCACCCTGTTTTTCAGTTATAAGTGTTGGAAAATAATTCCAACGACTATTGTTTAGACAAATTCTCTAGAAAATTGGCTAAAAACTAGTTGTTGTTAACTAATTATTTAATGACACTGTTATGAAAATTTTTTGTGTTGGGAGAAACTATACAGAGCATGCAAAAGAATTGGGAAATGATATTCCCGATGAGCCTGTAATTTTCATGAAACCCAAAAGTGCCCTGATTCAAGGCAGCACCCCATTTTACTACCCCGACTTTTCAAATGAACTTCATTACGAAGCAGAAATTGTTTTACGTGTTTGCAAGAATGGAAGATATATCGAAGAAAGACATGCTTCGAAATATTTTGACGCCTATACCTTGGGCATCGATTTCACTGCAAGGGACATTCAGAATGAGTTAAAAAAGAAAGGTTTGCCTTGGGAAAAAGCAAAGGCTTGGGACAACTCCGCCTATGTGGCAAATTGGATAAACTTCACAAAAACGAACCAAAATGAGCCTATTTCCTTCTTTTTAAGCCAAAATAAAAAAATAGTTCAGGTCGGACATACTAAAAACATGATTTTTTCGTTTAATAATGTGATAAGTAATATTTCTCAGTATTTCTCTCTGAACATCGGAGATATGATTTTTACAGGAACACCTGCTGGAGTAGGAGAATGTTTACCAGGCGATTTGCTAGAAGGTTACATCGAAAAGGAAAGGGTTTTTGAACTTGAAATTAGATAAAAGAAAAGGAATACAGATTATCATAACACTTAAACGTACCATTTTTTGAAAGTAAAACGTACCACAAAATGCTAAATCGCGATACTTTGCTACAAGCCTACAAGCTCATGGTCACGGCGAAAGCTATGGGTGACACATTCGAAGCTAACAGGCAGGCTTGTATCTACGAACACTCCACATCTCGTGGGCACGAAGCAATCCAAATTGCTACTGGCTTACAATTATTGCCTTGCGATTGGGTTAGCCCCTATTATCGTGATGATAGTATGTTGCTATCTATTGGCTTTTCTGGTTATGAATTAATGCTTCAATTATTGGCAAAACGTGACGATCCGTTTTCTGCAGGTCGTTCCTATTACAGTCATCCAAGCAATAAGGATGGTATTCGTCCATCAATCATTCATCAGAGTAGTGCTACAGGTATGCAGGCAATCCCTACTACAGGATTGGCTCATGGTTTACAATTTTTAGAAAATACACATTCTCAATTATTAAAAAAAGGGGTTGATGGCGAGTGTCCCGTTGTTCTTTGTTCGATGGGGGATGGTAGTGTTACAGAAGGCGAAGTAAGTGAGGCATTGCAATTTGCTGTTTTAAAGCAGTTGCCAATAATCTATTTAGTTCAGGACAATCAATGGGGTACAAGTGCAACTGCTGAAGAAACAAGAACTTCAACAGCCTACGAATATGCAGCTGGTTTCAAGGGATTACATCGCTTACAATGTGATGGTAGCGATTTTATGCGTAGCTACGAAACTATGCAACAAGCAATTTCGTATGCACGTGTTGAACGTAAACCAGTTTTGGTTCATGCTCGAGTTCCACTTTTAGGACATCATACAAATAGTATTAGAAGAGAGTTTTATAGAGATAGAGAAGATTTGTTGCGACATGGATTATATGATCCATTACCTAAAATGCGCGTTTTATTAAGTAGTGCAGGCTTTAACGATCATGAGATAAACGAAACTGAATCTGAAGCACAACGCACTGTAGCCGAAGAATTCGATAAAGCATTTGCTGCTGCCGATCCTGATGTGGCTACAGTAGGCGATAATGTTTTTGCTCCTACTCCCATTACAGAAGAAAAAGGAATTAGATCTCCAAAGGGGAATGAAAAGATAATGATGGTAGATGCCGCTTTACATGCCATTGAAGAAATAATGGAAGACCATGATGAGGCTGTATTGTACGGTCAGGATGTGGGACGTAGATTAGGAGGCATATTTAGAGAAACCGCTACATTGGCAGAAAAATTTGGAGAAAAGCGTGTTTTTAATACGGCAATTCAAGAGGCATACATCGTTGGTAGCACCGTAGGTATGTCGGCAATGGGAGTGAAACCAATTGTAGAAGTTCAGTTTGGAGACTATATTTATCCTGGTTTCAATCAGTTAGTAAGTGAAGTTTCTAAGTCAAATTATTTGACTAATGGTAAATTTCCGGTAGGAGTCGTACTCAGGGTACCTGTAGGCGCATACGGTGGTGGCGGTCCTTATCATAGTGGTAGCGTGGAAAGCACATTATTGTCCATAAAGGGTATTAAAGTTGCTTATCCATCAAATGCTGCCGATATGAAAGGTTTGATGAAAGCAGCCTATTACGACCCTAATCCAGTAGTAATGTTGGAACATAAGGGTATTTATTGGAGCAAAATGCCCGGAACGGAAGAAGCTAGAACAATCGAACCTGATAGAGACTATATTTTCCCATTAGGCAAGGCGAACATTATTTTACCTGCCGAACAGTCTTTTGTAAAGAAGGGAGAGAGTGTTTGTATTATCACATACGGAATGGGCGTTTATTGGGCTAAAGCTGCCGCTAAAAAATATCCTGGCAAAGTGGAAGTAATTGACTTAAGAACCCTATTTCCACTTGATGAAGAATTAGTATTTGAAGCAGTTACTCGTCATGGAAAAGTGATTGTATTAAGTGAAGAACAACAAAATAATTCTTTTGCAGAATCATTGTCTCTTCGTATATCTAACAATTGCTACCACTTCCTAGATGCAAAGGTCGAAGTGATTGGTGCAATGAATTTGCCTGCTATTCCAATTAATCTAGCCTTAGAAGCTGCAATGCTTCCGAATGTTGACAAGGTAATTAAGCGTTTAGACAAGTTGTTATTATATTAGTCTTGAAACAACGGGTTGGCTAGAGAAAGAGGTAAAGATTGAAGCAGGGATGAAATATAAGTGATGGATTATAAGATAAATACAAATAGCGGATTAATAAAAAAGCCCTTGAAGTAAATTCTTCAAGGGCTTTTTTAATCGAGCTATATTTTTGATTTGTCACTTTAAAGAAAAAGATTATCAAGATTCAGACGATGGATTTAAAAGCTAAGGTAAACTATGAAAAATTGATTTTTATATCATTTCCATATCGGCGGAGCGTATAAAATTGATTTTTATACCAATTCCATATCAGCGGAGCGTATAAAATTGATTTTTATACCAATGCCATATCGGCGAAGAATATAAAATTGATTTTTACATCAATGCAAAAATTGCAAAGCCTATAAAATTGATTAACCAACTGATTTTAGCACACTCAGTTATATCTCATTTACGCATATAAAACCAAAAAATCATGTAAAACCCTCACCTATTTAAAATCGCCAACTTTGAAAACTACAATCAAGCCAACTTAGCAAACATCAAATTAAAAAAACGTTTGCTTAAATTTATTTGAAAAAAAATAGTAATTGAATTGATGATGTTTCGAAAGTGTATAAATTTGCCCCTTCACTTCAGATAAGTTTATTTGCTTGATTGCAACTGTTAGTATTGCCCCAACACAGTAAATGATAAATTAAATGACCTGATAAAAATTAATCAAACAATTAATATATAAATATGAGTCAGTTTAGTATTAGCGGCAAAGTCGCAATTATTACAGGCGCGGGTGGCGTACTTGGCGGTAGTGTAGCCAAAAGTTTTATCAAAGAAGGTGCTAAAGTAGTCGCACTTGATATTCGTCAGGAACCTCTTGATAGAGTAGTAGGTGAGTTAAGAGAACTTGGAGGCGAGGCAATTGGTATAGTAGGTAACGTACTAGACATTGCAAGTCTCGAGAAAGTGGCTAACGAAGTAGTGGCACATTGGGGCAGCATCGATATCCTGATAAACATTGCGGGTGGCAACATTCCTGGAGCAACTCTTGGAGAAGACCAAACTTTTTTTGATATGCAAATATCTGATTGGGAAAAAGTGACACAATTAAACATCAATGGAACCGTTTATCCTAGTCTCGTTTTTGGAAAGGTAATGTCGCAACAAAAAACAGGAAACATTATCAACGTTTCTTCTATGACAGCATTTTCTGCCATCACTAGAGTGCCTGGTTATTCATTGTCAAAAGCGGGTATAAGCAATTTCACACAGTGGTTAGCAACAGAAATGGCCTTGAAATTTGGAGATAATGTTCGTGTAAATGCCATTGCACCAGGATTCTTTATTGGAGATCAGAATCGTTCTGTTTTAATTAAACCCGATGGAACACTTACAGACAGAAGCGTTAAAGTAATTGCTAAAACACCTATGAAGCGTTTTGGTGACATCAACGAATTAAATGGTGCTATACAGTTCCTTTGTTCAGACGCCGCTAGTTTTATCACAGGTGTTGTACTTCCAATTGACGGAGGTTTTAGCGCATATAGTGGTGTATAAATTTCAATTTGAAGTTTAATATTAATGATAAAAATTAAAAAAAGGGGGCAATGCCCCCTTTTTTATTGTCAATCAATACACGCTGTAAGTTGTTAGCTAATTTTCAGACTTTCTCCACAACTTTCCAATTTAAATTACCTTCTTTCCAATTATTTGAATCCTAGATTTACATTTACCACTAAAAAATAGTTTATTTGCGATAAACCTTTTTATATCACTTTCGTCTTTGATTACAAATGAAAAAAGCAGCACAATTCATACACATTTATATTATTGCCACTTTGTTGTTAGTCTTCTCGACTTGCCTAAATGCACAGAAAAATAGTTTCATTCCCTATGGTATAAAATCAGCCGAGGCTCAATATAAAAAAGCAGTTAGTGAATATACGGACTACCATAAGTTTCCGAGAAGTACAAAACCCGACGGTTCTCTCTATTCTGTAAAAAGTCCTGATTGGTGTAGCGGATTCTTTCCGGGTTCTTTGTGGCTTCTATACGACTTAACAAAAGATGTATTTTACAAGGATGCTGCAAAAAAATGGTCTGTTGGATTAGTGAAAGAACAGTTTAATAAAACGACGCACGATCTTGGCTTCATGATGTATGTTCCCTTTGGCATAGGGTATAAATTAACGAATGATTCTAATTATAAAAAGATCATTATTCAATCGGCAAAGTCATTAGCTACAAGGTTTCATCCTCACGCAGGTGTCATTCGTTCTTGGGATTTTGGACCTTGGCAATATCCGGTTATCATCGATAACATGATGAACTTAGAATTGCTTTTTGAAGCAAGCAAACTAAGCGGGGATGATACATACAGACAGGTTGCAATTAAACATGCTGACCATGATATGCAAAACCATTTCAGAAAAGATTATAGTTCCTATCATGTAGTGGATTATGATAGCACTACAGGTGTGGCCATAAAAAAACAAACCAATCAAGGATTTGCAGATGAATCAGCATGGGCAAGGGGGCAGGCATGGGGATTGTATGGATTTACTGTGATGTATCGTTATACTAAAGACAAAAAATACTTAAATCAGGCGGAAAACATTGCTGCTTTTATATTAAACCATCCCAATTTACCAAAAGATAAGGTTCCTTATTGGGATTTCAACGATCCTAAAATACCTGATACTTATCGTGATGCTTCGGCTGCAGCAATTATTGCATCGGCCTTATTAGAGTTAAAAAATTATGTAGGTAAAGAAAAGGCAAAATATTATTTCAAAACGGCAGAAACTATACTTACAACATTAACTACACCCGAGTACATAGCTGAAAATGGCAATTGTAATTTTGTACTAAAACATTGTGTTGGCAATTGGCCAAAAGGGAAGGCTACAGGCGAGATTGATGCGGCTATTAATTATGGCGATTATTATTACCTCGAAGCGCTGCTTAGATATAAACAAGCAAACGGCAAATAGTCAGGAGTTTATCAATGAAATAACATTATGTTATTGGTTAATTTTCAGGAGGTTTCGACACATGAGAATCTAATATAATACTAGTATAACAGGGTTTTCTTTAAATAATTGTAAGCTGAGCTGCGGAAATATATTATAATCCTTGTACACTTTTAATGCTACAAAACATAAGCAAATGTGTGCTTCAATCTTCTTTGTAACTGATGATAGATTGTGCGTATTCTCAAATCGCTTTTTGATACCCTGAATGCTACTTCTATATTGCAGAAAAGATTGTAGCTCTTTATTACTTCTGTTTCAGACAAGGAGGTATTAGTGAAACAGCCTTTCAATTCATTCCATTTTGCATCCTCTTCTATCTTCTGAGTATCAATACTCACTTCCATCTCACCTTCGAGTGCCAAAAATTTATTATATCCTTTGTTATATATCTGGTCTTAGTAAGTTTTTTTTGAATGAATTTTCTATTACCTGAATGCTTACCAAGCCACTTTTGTTCATTTTTTGTCTGACGAACATTCTAAAAAACACTGAAAGATAATGCTGTTACACCCATTTATAAAATAGCGACTCAATAATACCAACGGTTTCAACCATTGATTTTGACAAATTTCATAATGTACGAAAGACAGGAAAAAAGAATTAAAAATTATTTCGTAGTTGTTTTAATCAGCCAAACGTTTAGAAATACAAATTTCAAATTATCAATAGACGCAAATTCATGAAGTTATAACTATTGCAAGCACATTATCATCAAGAAATTAACCTCTACAGGAATGATTTTCATTTGTGCTTTTGCCCATCATAATCTCTGCTTAACAAATATTTAATTTACCTAAGGCAGCAATACCATTTTATTGTCTATCTAGATTTTGGTTGCGATTTAATAACAATAAAAATGAAAAAAAATGAAAAAAGTAATTTTAACAACAAGCATCGCTTGTGCAATTTTCCTGTTCACAGTAATAGGATGTAAAAAAAGTGGCGACACAATTGCCACAACAGACACTTCTCTTCAATCAGCAGTTACACAAAATGCAATTGACCAAGCAACACTTCAAAATGATGATGACGCCATTGCAAATGATGTTACAAAGGCAGTTGAAACCGTACCTAAATTTGCTTTAGTGGCAGCGCAAACATGCTTGCACATTGGCACTTTTGGTGCAGACAGTTTCCCACCTCGTCCGGGAGATAGTCTGCATTTCCCTCCAAAAGATAGCCTTCATACGCCCCCTCCGTTTGATAGCATGTCTTGCCCAGGAATTGTGATTGACAGAAACCCAATCATCAAAGGACTACGTAGAATCATTCTACATTTCAGAGGAATGAGGGACGGTTTTGGTATGCAAAAGAAAGGAACAGTAACAGTTACCTTATTAAATGCTACTAGATGGGATACAATTGGAGCAGTCTTACAAGAAAAAGACAGCTTGACGGTAACAGGAAGGGATGGAAAAACAAGGACTTATGTAAGTGTAAGATTAGTGACTAATAAATCGGGTGGTTCATTAAACTCTCTAGCTCCAAGTATTTTCTCTTTCTCTGTACATACAACAGGCACAATTACCTATTCGGATGGAACAGTACATTCATATTGGATTTATAGGGTTAATACATTTAATAAGTTGACAAAATCATTCTCAATTGCAGGTGATTCAACTGTAAATAATGTATTAACAACAATGGGTGGTAGTTCTAGATTAGGAAAAACATTTATTGTAAATGCACCGATTGCGATAACAGCAGATTCAGCTTGTGGATATAACAGACCTAAAGTTGGAATTAGAACCCTTATTTCAGAAAAGGATACAGTTGGAATCACTTATGGGGTTGATGGAACAGGTACTCCTATAAAAAGTGGTTGTGCTGATTTCTACAAAGTGAATTGGACTAAATTGAATGGACAAAAGGGGACTTTGGTACTGCCATATTAAGATTTAGGTTACAGGTTTCTGGTTAATAGTTACAAGTTTTTGAATTCCTTAATTAGAAATGTAATGAATATTGTTTGAACGGATTGTATTTCAATTAAGACTGTTTCTTACATATTACTTACAACTTTCTATGGTTGTTGTTTCATTATTACGGCCCAAAAATGGGATGTCAATTATGGCATCCCATTTTTTAATTTTTCATTAGAAATGATAGCAAAAAACTTTCAACAATTCATACACTTTTTTTATTTGCAATAATAAGTTTTCAACTTTCAAGGAAACCATTACTACATAACTTTCTGCTTCCTTATCTTCGCCCGATGCAAGATTATTTATTAGGTTTAAATGAACAGCAACGCACTGCTGTTACACATATTAATGGCCCGCTGATGATTGTGGCGGGTGCGGGAAGTGGCAAAACCAAAGTTCTCACTACACGTATTGCACACTTGATGGGTAATGGTGTGGATGCTTTCAATATTCTAGCACTTACGTTTACGAATAAGGCTGCTGCTGAAATGAAAGAACGTATTGAAAAGATTCTGAACAATCATGAAGCAAGAAACTTATATATAGGCACTTTCCATAGTGTATTTGCTCGAATCCTTCGAGGTGAAGCGCATCGGATAGGCTACCCTAACAACTTTACTATTTATGACACCGATGATAGCAGGAGTGTGATAAAAACAGTTGTCAATGAATTGAATCTTGATGACAAACACTACAAAGCAAATATTGTAGGCAGTCGTATTTCTTCTGCAAAGAATGGATTGATTGGCCCTGCAGAATATGCCGCCGATGCCTACCTGCAGCAGGAGGACGTTAGAGCAAACAGACCCGCAATTGCCAAGATATATGCAGCTTATGCTGCCCGTTGTTATAAGAATGGCGCAATGGATTTCGACGACTTGTTGCTTAAAATGTATGAGATGTTGAATACGCAGCCTGATGCATTGAGCAAATATCAACGCAAGTTTAAGTACATTATGATTGATGAGTATCAGGATACTAATGCGGTGCAGTATCAGATTACTAAGTTGTTGGCAGCGATGAATGAAAACATTTGCGTGGTAGGAGATGATGCACAGAGTATCTATAGCTTCCGTGGTGCAACTATTGAGAATATTCTTCAGTTTCAAAAGGATTATGACGATGTGAAAGTGGTGAAGTTAGAACAGAACTATCGGAGTACACAAAGCATCTTGAAGGTGGCAAACGAAATTATAGGCAACAATAAAGGGCAGATTCCTAAAGAACTATGGACAGATAATAAGATTGGTGAGAAGATTAAAGTTGTACGCACAATGACTGATAATGATGAAGGGAAGTTTGTGTCGGATGTAATTCAAGAACAGAAGCTTCGTAATCATTATTTCAATCGGGACTTTGCTATTTTGTATCGTACAAATGCGCAGAGTAGGGCATATGAAGAGAGTTTGCGAAGGATGGGAATTGCTTATCGCATTTACGGGGGAGTGAGTTTTTATCAACGCAAAGAAGTAAAAGATATGCTTGCTTATTTGCGTGTAATTGTAAATATAAAAGACGAAGAGGCTCTGAAACGTATTATCAATTATCCTACCCGCGGTATTGGCAAGACAAGTATTGAGAAGTTGGTCATCTTTGCTAATGAGCAAAACGTGAGCATGTATGAGGCAGTAAGTAGAGCGGCAGAGCTAGGATTTAAAG
>CANCPA010000067.1 GCA_947379895.1 Chitinophagaceae bacterium
CGTCAAACGGTTTACATTGATGAATGTGTTTGTATTGTCTGTAGTAATTTGACTAGCAACAATTTTTCCTGCTACATCCACAATTTTCAGTGATATAACACCACTTCCTTGAATGTATAATCTGTCTTTTGTTGGATTTGGATAAATGATTGTGGTGGTTTCTGAGGATTTAACTACAACAGTTTTTGTTTTATTAAATTCCTTCTTGGCATCCTTATAAATTGATATTATTTGATAATAAATCTTATCCACATTTGGCAATTGATTATCTAAATATTGATACCCATTGTTACCCTTTCCTTCACTTTCTATCTTTCCAATTGTCTCAAAGTTACTACCATCCAAACTGCGTTGAACTGCAAAGCCACTGATATTTGCTTCTCCTAGAGTACTCCACTTTACCAAAACCTTTCCAACTTTATAGAAGGTTTCAAGACTAATACTTTCAATAGGTAATGGTGCTATGACAGTAACTAATAAGGAATCAGCCGCCAAACACCCATTACCATTAATCACCTTATACATAATAGTTGTACTACCCAAACTTATTGCCTTCACCAATCCTCCCGTACCTACCATTGCTACAGTTGGATTACCACTCGACCAAATACCATTTGATGGTGTACACAATAATTGAATAGCACTATCCTTCACCACCTGATTAGCCCCTACAATTTTTGATACAGTCGGAAGTCCAACTATCGTAGTACCTCCATTCACTATTGAGGTACAGCCATTACTTGTTATTGTATAATTTACAATCACATCGCCTGTATCAATACTATTTAACTTCCCTTGATTGTTAATTGTCGCTTTTGTTGTGTCACTGATTGTCCATAACCCTCCTAATAAGCTATTGCTCAATACTAGACCATTACCCAAACAAAACTGTCCCGCCAATCCATTAATAGCACTCAAATTAGGGATAGCTTTCACCATGATTGATTTGCTAGTACTATTTTCACAATAGCCAGTTCCATCTGTTACCTTATACACAATTGTCACATTACCAGCCAAACTTCCTGTTACCAGTCCTGTTACTTTATTAACAGTAGCAATAGCACTATCACTACTGCTCCAAATTCCTTTTCCTGCAGCGGGAACGTTTGAACTATTACCCAATTGTATAGAACTTCCTGCACATACATCACTCAACCCCACAGTTGAAAATATTGCAGGGATTGGCTTTACAGTAACAATAAAATTGGCTACACTAGGACAACTATAGGCTGTTTTAAATAGGTATTGAATATAGTAACACCTTTATCAACCCTGTTATTTTTCCTAGAATAATATCTACTATTGCTATTTTTAAATTTTTGCTAAACCATTTCCCTACAGGGTAGGAATTAGTAAGGGAGATATTGGCAACATAATATTCCTGTCCAGTCACTTTTGTCCATTCTGTTACCTTTTTACCACCACTTACAACTGGTTTTTCGTTATTATAGGCCTAGTAAATGACGATAAAATCCATTACTTCCTCCATCAACAGATGAAAAATTAAGCGTGGCGGACAATGGAAAAGTACCTCCTCTTAGAAATACATACAAATTAGCTTTTAAGCCAGTTGATTGAGTTGACAAATATTGGCGAACGGCAGTTTGAGCCCTAGTTAAGGTTTGAAAAGGTGTAGCAAAAGAACAATTATAAGTATCAAGTCCCTTGACTGGGTCCACATAAAAGGGCTGAGCATAACCAACGAAATAACGCCCTAGACACAAAATATAAAGGAAACATTTCTTTAGTGAAAAGATTATCGACAAAGATTTATTAAGTATGGGCATTATCATCTTATTTTAAATTGCCTATCATTAAGATAATTAGTAAACAAGGTACTACTCAGGTATTTTACCACAAGGGTCACAAGGTTTTGAAAAAAGAAACACAAGGAGCAGTATACTTTTTAGATACTTACCTGCCAATTATTTAAACCTAGATTACACATTAGGACACTATTACAATTCACAACAACTTCAAACACGGCTTTTACTTGATTGTTTGACTTCAACGTAATTTATTAAGTCATAAGTCAGAAAATCTACATAAAAACTTGTCTTTTTTGTATTTCTGAATTTCATAACGTGTGTCTATTGCGTAATCTGGGTTTAAAAGAATCCCTTGTGTTCCTTGTTTTTTCTTCGTTGCCTTTGTGGTAAAACCCCTTGGAGTAGTAACAAAAACAAACATCGGTAAGTGTTTGAAAAATTTTCTATTATTCAGACACTAATACTTTTTGTTGAAAAACCAGCTTATTCTCTCTTTCAGAAGTAATAACTATTAACAATTCCTTACACCCTTTAATAGTGGATACCAATTTAAAAGAGTAGGAATCATTCATACTATCATGGGAAATTATTTGTTTTTGGAGTAATTGTCCCAATGTATTCCAAACTTTTAGTTGATATTTCCCTCTTGGAATTTGGTTAAAATTAATGGTTATTAAATTGCCTTTTACTGGGTTTGGAAAGACTTTGATAGCTCCTTTTTCAGCAGGGAT
The DNA here is from genome assembly GCA_947379895.1 of Chitinophagaceae bacterium. Classification (GTDB taxonomy): domain Bacteria; phylum Bacteroidota; class Bacteroidia; order Chitinophagales; family Chitinophagaceae; genus Parasediminibacterium. The sequence continues at coordinate 2,501 of CANCPA010000067.1, forward strand.
AACCACAGTAACTTCATTACTAAACATAATACTTCCTATAAAATTAATGGCTTTAATTCTGTACATGCATATACCTTGAAGTGTAACTATATGCTTGAAACTAAAGTTATCCGTAGCATTGTTTGTAGATTTTACAAATCCAATCGTTACAAATTCTCCATCTTCCTCCTTTTGCTGTACCTCAAAACTTTTAATATCCTTATGACCCAACAATTGCCAATTAACCAAAACTGATTTGTTTTCGAATCTAGCACTAGCTAAAATACTCTTAATCGGCAATGGAATAATCACTTTTACATTCATAGATGCCACATACCCTCCATCTTTAGTGGTGACATTAATTGTAGTTTGCCCAATAGCCACCCCTTTTACCTGACCCAAACTATTTACAGTTACAATACTTGGGTTTGTAGATGTATAAACTACTTTATTAATTGTGGCACTCTCAGGCAATACAATCGGATTTAGTTGGATGGTTTGATTGATATTAATAGTTGTATCAGTTGGTGATAATTGAACACCTGTAACAGGAATATCGGTAATCTCCATTGTGCCATTCGTATTACCTGGTCTGAAAACGAAATAGCCGGGCGTTGTGACGCGTTTAGCTCCTATATCTGTGAAATTAAATACCGTATCTGAACTTATTTTTACAATAACGCCTAACCCATTTGCTCTAGCAACCGTCTCTATTATAACAGGAGTAAAGGCTGAAAAAAGGGTCGTATTCTTCAAAACAGAACCACCTAAACTTCCATTTGTGCCAAAAAGTGTATTAAAGGTTCCATCCCTATTTCTGCGTTGTATTTGAAAAAGAGTATTATAAAGTCCAGTTGTCTGTTGCCGAATACTAATCATGTAATTGTCTTGATCTGAAAGTCCGCTCATTAGAGTTGCTGCCCGAATACAAATCCAATGCGTAGTGGTAGATGTATTCTCAGTAATCTTTAATTGAAAGCCGGTACGCTCGTTTCGATATATCCCACCTTTAAAGGTAAAAGTGCCATTCGTTAAATTGGCAATTCCTCCTGAGACGGTAACAGTACCTGTTTTCGTGCCGCCAGTTTGGTTCCAATATTTTACATCTTGACCAAAATAAACCCTAGAATAGTCCGAGGTATCTTCCACTTTTACACTCCAATTTTCTTTTTCAATGGGTGTGGTCAATGGAGAATAGGGCAAAAAAGTAAGGGGTGGGTTAGTTGTATAATTGGACTGTTGGGTTGCATTATTTCTACCATACACTCTACATTCGGCCCAACTCATAGAACGCCCAATAATTCTAATATACTTGTAAGCGAAAGTATCAATACCTAATAAATCGAAAGTGTTATAGGCGTTTGGAACGGAGATCTCTAAGTAAGAAATTAAATATGGAAAAGGCTTTGCAGGCTGCGAACCGAGTATATTATAGGAATTAAAATTAGGGTCATTGGAGACTCGCACTTCAAACAATTGTCTGATAGAAGGATTGGCATTATTATATTCAGGAACTAGTTGTAATTTATTGATGGCTATCGGTTGTGGGAAACTCAACTGTATCCAAGAGCCTGTGGTTTCCTTGCCTGCTGCGGGTTTCCAAATAGTAGCTACTTTTTCGTCTATTAAATTTGTTGCCTTGAAAGTTGTAGAAAAATTGGAAGAGCTAGTGATAGTTGCTGTTTTAGCGATGTTTGTTCCATCGCCAAATTCGTTTAAAAGATTTTGGTAAGATGGTTCTAATCCAGTATTGTTAATGATTGATTGAGCCCCACTAGACCATGCAGGAGCATTGGGTTCATAGGAGAAATTGATGGTGTCCGCATTTGCTGTTGTTTTAAATTGACCTTGAACATTCGAATAACAGTTGGCAAACAGCAAGGTGTCGGATTGAGTATTATAGGCATCATACCATGAAAAGGATCGAGTGGCGGGTTTACAATCGGCAACATTATATTCCCAATAATTACCACAACCAAATTGGTCTTGTCGGAAAGTGCCTTCCAATTGTTCATCCTTACCGCCATATTGCACATAATTGTATTGTACTTTAGAGTTTCTTACCCCAAAAAAATATATTCCAGCAATTTCGTCTCCAATACCAAAGCCTAGCTTAGCTGCCGTTCCATAATTAGTGACTTTATTGTATTGAATCAATGTATTTCCAGTATTAGCGACAGCCAAGTCAGAAGTTATTTGGGCTATAGAATTGCCATATCGTTGATTGATTCCAAAATATGCCACATCGGCAACATCATTGTGAATGATACTTAAGTTTTTAGACGCATTCGCATAAATACCGGATGCTTGGTAGAAATCTGCACCTATATTTCTGATTACATTGTTTTTGATAAGGATATCCCGATTGGTGGAGGTATCCAATAATATAGTACCGTTATTACCTACTCCAATAATTACTGCGGCAGCCGTCAAGTCTTTGAAAATATTCCCTTCTATTGAGATATTGTTATTGTTCGACATGATATAAATACCACTACTTGCCAACTGCTCAAAACGACAATTTTTAAGTACAATATTTTGTGAATAAATCATAGAAATCTGCCCTTCAATACTGCTATAATCAGAATATAAATCGGCCTGACTTCTCCCAATTTCTTTGGTAGTTAAATTAGCTCCTGTCCAATTTCCATATTTGAAATCAATACCATCAAATTGTAGGTTTTGTACCCTCTTGCTGCTTGTACCTGTCAACTTTACCAAATATTCCGTGGACGGCACCACCACTTCTGCTGTTAACATGTTTTCGCCCGGCTCAGGATAATAATATAGTTTTCGGGTGGTTCTGTTCAGATAAAACTCACCTGGCTCATCCAATTCTTCAAATGCATTTAGCACTTGTATTTGGTTAAGGTTATTGTAAACATACGTTTTAGTCCAATTATCAAAAGCCGAATTACGCATCATCAATACTTGTTCTGAATCGCTAATATTGGCTATATTATTCAATATTTGTTCTACATGCTTAAACTTACCCGTTTGAAATATCCGAATGTCAGACAAGTTTGTATAGGCTTTTATGGCTGCTTTTTTCACTATATATCCATCTGCTACTTGTGTTGTGCTTACATCATCAAAAGACTTTGGATATACATTAATAAAATCGCTTTTGGCTTGTCTGCAACGTCTTCCATTTACCCAAATTTGCCTACAATAACTTGGATAAGTTATGGCACCTGTAGTTGGTACATTGGCAACATAATATTCTTGACCGGTCACTTTTGTCCAACCTGTTACCTTTTTACCCCCATTTACAATGGGTTTTTCATTATTATAAGCCTTGTAAATGACGTTAAATCCATTACTTCCTCCATCTAGCGATGAGAAATTAAGAGTGGCAGATAATGGATAATTACCACCTTTGAGATAGACGTACAAATCAGCATTTAACCCGGTTGATTGAGTTAGCATGTAATTGCGTACTGCTGTCTGCGCCTTAGTTAAGGTTTGAAAAGGGGTAGTAAAAGAACCATTATAAGTATCGAGTCCATTGACAGGATCTACATAAAAGGGTTGGGAATAAGCAATGCTACCTATGACTACCATTATTCCGCTTAACATGATTGATTTAATCAACCGATACTTTAAACTTTTTGCAGAAAAAATACCATTATTCATCATCCTAATTTAATATTAGTTAATTGCTTATAAATTTTTAGGGAACCCTCCTAAAAGCAAAAGATTGGTTGGAAAGTCAATTTTCAAGTTGTTCCATTTTGCATGGAATGTTTTGTCTATAATATCAAACTCTGGTTTTGAAGTAGGCAATTTTTGTCCTTTTTTGCCCATTGAAAAAGTGAATGCCCAAACAGCCTCTTGAACAGCATTCAAATCAATCTCCTTTTCAGCGCCTGCATACAATACATAATCAATCCACGCATCTTTTCCATCGCCACCTTTCTCCCAATAGCCCTTTTGTTTGTCATAGCTTGCTTGAAATAAGTGAATCTGGAAGCTTAAGTCATCAATTTTAAATTGGAAGGGTTCATTTTCTTTTGTAGGGATGCTAAGAACATCAGAAGATTTAGTGCCTCCAAACCTAAAACGCAACCTCAAATCTTTCGCTTTAAATTTACCAGTTTTAATTTTATCAAGCCCTATATGCTTATCACCACCAAACAAGAACAAATTAACTCCCGCTAAAATGTCCGTATTTTCCTGTTGAGTAAAAATAGCAGCAGAACTAAAATCATAATTATTGTGTAGGAATTGGAATTGCAAATAGCGAGGACTTTCACTCGTACCCCAATAGGCTAAAAACGGTCGGCGTTGATTCCACAAGCAAGAACGATTGGCAGTGGATAGCACAAAATCTTTTTCCAAAAGAGTAGTACCCGTTACTTTTGGTTCGTTTGGCTCAAATACATCTGACTCCATTCGAGGATAAACTGGCGAATTGAAATATGGGACATATTTTTCAGGCATTTCATACTCTAGCAAAATTTCATTAGCATCATACTTCTTTTCCACTAAACCAACCTTTCCATTTGATGCTAGGTTTAAAATTGTAAATAATTTTTCTTGTTTTAACAAAGTACTGTATGATCTACTATTAGGTCCTGCCCATTGACCTGTAGGCTTATGAAAATGGCGGGCAATAATATTCCATGCCACATCATTTATTTTATCCACCATTGCTTTAGCATCCGGTTCAACTATGTGTTGTTTCATTCTAGATATTTCATCCAATGCAGTAAGGGTATAAGTGGGGCTATTAAATTCTGTAAACCCTTGCTTTTCGATGGTATAATCGTAAAATATTTTCAACCTTTTGGCTGCATAGTCTTGCATATCGGGCATATTAAAGAGATGAGAGACCATGTAGGTTACATAAGTACCCATTATAGCAATATTGGTATAGCTTGGACCTTGATCCCTTTTTTGGATACATCGTGAAGCCAATTTTAGCGAAGCAACAATTTTTGACACAACACTATCTGGCAATCTTTGCTTATGCCCCATATAAATATCTAATAGGGTAACACTGAAAAAATCGGCCATATTAAAGTCTGGCGGCGTTCTTTTAGTTGCTAATGGTTCTTCCTTGAAGTAAGGCCACAGCCCGTAGGTTTTTGATTTTGGATTTACATCCTGTAAGGCAATACTCGCTAAAATTGCTTTACAGGCTCTGTCAATGTATTTATCCTCTTGAGTATTCAAAAGCATTCTCGCATAACTGAACGTATTCCCCACACGGTGATAAGTTACGCCTACTGTATCGATATGGTATTGCCATTCGGTGATTTTAGTTAAAACCATTGCCTCCTTTTCATCATAATCAACACCTTTAATCCCATTTCTAACAGTTACCAATTGCTCTTTCGACAATTTTGGCGTTGAATACTTGATGAACTTATCCTGATAATCTTGCGCGTTTGCGAGATTTAAAACAACAAACACAGCTACTACTACTGCAAATAGATTCTTTTTCATTCCATTATATGATTAACTATTAAAATATAAATAATTTATAGACTACTAATTGACTGTTACTACTCAAGTATTTTTACCACTAGGGTCACAAGGTTTTGAGCAAAGAAACACAAGGAAAAATATACTGTTTATATATTTGCCTGTCAATTATTTTAAAAGAAGTCCTAGTGTTCCTTGTTTTTTCTTCTTTTCCCTTGTGGTAGAACCTCCTGAGTAGTAACAATTGACTTAATGAATCCTTATATTTATGAATCAGTTTTAACAAAACTACACCCTACTAGCTCATGACAACTTTTAAATTGTATGTTCTTTCACGAAAATCAGGAAGCAAATTTCATGACTCTGTCATGGACTTACTATTACTAATCAACTTCTATCAGCCTCCTTTCAATTCCTCCAAAAAGCCACTACTACTATTTTTTATGCGCAGAAACTCTTCTCAATCGCTTTGCTGTTCTGTTAGAAATTTTCGCAAAGAATGAAACAAATGTATGCATGACTTGAATTTATTTATCACTTTTTAAATGAGTCGACATTTTCTATTCTCTTTAAAATAGGAGACAACCTCGTGTTTCACCTTTTCACACCTTCTCATTTAAAAAAATGTAGGAATCATACTAATCCTCTCTGCTATAATTGCAAACAATCTTCGCTGATAAAGCACGTCCTCACATGTGGATTCGCCAAAGACATTCGTATATAACAAGAAGACTTGATAACCTATCATTAGTGATTATTATGCTACAAGTAAGGACTCATGCGGCAGCGACACCCTTATTTCACGAGCGGGTAGTGGGTATTCCACTAGCGCACTGACATTTTTCTTTCGTTACTTATTCTCAAATAGTAAGCAACTTGTATCAATTCGGCATATTATAACAGTAAGCACATGACAGAGTCATGCGCTAGACCACGACATTCATGTGCTAGTGGGAACAAATACGAGAATTGTTTTAGCATGATATTTTTTCTAAGCTTAAAATCCATTGATAAAAATATTTTAAATTAAAGCATTCACTTTACAAAGCCCCGTCTAATTTTTTTTGTTGAGATTCTTTGGTGGTTGTTTTTTTAAAGGCAACATTTTCCAATTTTATCACAATTGGATTAGGCCATTGGTTATTGGTGTATAACCGATGCCCATTTACAGCGCTAATTACCAAACCTATTGGCGTACTAGAAATATAAACTTTGGCATCAAAACTTTCCTTGTACTCTAAAAGGCTGCTACCATATCCAAGTATGCTGACTTTGGTTTTAGCATTGGCTTCTAAGGTTTTAAAAACAAATTCCTTCCGAGTGCCATATTTCCAAGCATCGCCGCCCTGCACAAAAGCATAAACGGTGTTGGTGTCCTTGCCTTTAGTAAACCATACATTGCCCTCCTTAGAGATGTTCCAAGTGCGTACATCATGTATTGCCTCTTGATTCACCAAGTTCCACAAGGCCAATTCCTGCAAGCGGGCTTCCTGCTCAATTTGCAATTCGCCATTGGGTTTTGGCCCCACATTCATTAATAAATTACCGCCTTTTGCCCTTGTTTCAATCAACATATTGATGATTTCGGTACCACTTTTATGGGGGTCGTTGGTTGGTTTATATTGCCAATCAGTTCCCATCGTAAAGCAAGCTTCCCAAGGACCGGGAATGGGTTTGTCGGGTAAGTTTTGCTCGGGCGTTTGCATTTGTCCACGGGTAACGATAATTTCCGGTTGCAATTTCCACGCATATTCTTTTAATCCATCTTCGGGTCCATCAAAGAAAACAAGGTCTATTTTTCCGTAATTGGTCAATAATTCTTTCACTTGTGCCTTGTCTAAATTCAATAGGCCAGGATTCTTAGCCGGAAAATGCTGTGGATGTTGCAAACGACCAATTGGTATGTTGTTTTCATACAAGTAATTAAAATCATCAGGCGAAAAATACACCCCTATTGCGATGCCTTGTTTGCGGAAGGCATCGAATATCTCTTTGGTTATATCCCTTTTAAACGGGGTATTCATCACATTAAACCTTGTAGTTTTGGTGTCCCACATGCAAAAGCCAGAATGGTGCTTGGTTGTAAAAACCACATATTTCATTCCTGCCAATTTTGCCGCTACAGCCCATTCATCCGGATCAAACTTTTTGGGATTAAATGTTTTTGGTAATTCATGCACCAACCTATCTACATAATCGGCCGAAGCACCTGCCATGGAATGGCTAATTACAGCACCCACTTGCGAGTCGAAACTCCAATGGATAAACATGCCAAAACCCCAATCTATAAACTGTTGTTCCCGTTCGGGTTTATTGGCTGTTTGCTGTGCAGCTGATGGCTTAACTGATAAAGTCAGTAACACTAAAATACTATAAAAAATGGTCTTTTTACACCTGTAATTCATAATTAAAATTCTTTTTTTAATTGTAATATCATACCCTTTTGCAAGGAAGAAACGATTCTTTGTGTTGCTATAACTTTCTGCTTGCTTACTTTTGGATTACTAACAAATGAACGAATTGTGGCCGACAATCTTTGCATTCCCACTTCATCATCACTATCAAAAAAACAATCTTTTAGCCCAATGTTATACCACATATAACCTTTAGAGGTTTGTTCTTTATACCTTCCTAATAATGCAGGAATACCCAATTGCCCATGAATACCTTGATTTGTAAGGTACTCCCCGAAAATTAGGATTCTAGTTCATGACTCCTGTCATGGATTTTTCGTTACTTATCTATTTCCATCAACATACTACTAACTCAACCCAAAAAGCCACTATCTATATCTCATTTGCAGGAAGTCTTCTCAATCGGATAGTCTTTCTTTCAGATATTCTCCCATACATGAAACAAATGTAGGGGAGCTTTCATTAATTCGTCTTTTATTTTAAATGACTTTTCAACATGCATTTTCCCTTAAAGACGAAGTGTACCGACTATCTAAATTAACCAATCATTCGACTGAAGGGAAAAATTATTACACTTTCATTAAAGTCAAACGACTTTGACCAACTGCTCCAAGGAGTTGCTCAAAGTCAAACGACTTGTTCATTTTGCAATTTTCAATTGCTCAAAGTCAAACGACTTTTCATTTTGCAATTTACAATTGCTCAAAGTCAAACGCTTTTTTCATTTTGCAATTTGCAACTGCTCAAAGTCAAACGCTTTTTTCATTTTGCAATTTGCAATTGCACAAAATCAAACGCTTTTTTCACTTTGCAATTTGCAATTGCTCAAAGTCAAACGCTTTTTTCATTTTGCAAATTGTAATTGCTCAAAGTCGTTCGACTGAGGTTAAATGCTTATAAGTTTTAGGGAATGTTCAAAATAATTATAAGATAGTACCTGCAATTTAATAGGATAGTAATAACTTAGAGTGAAACTAATAACGGCTACTAAAAGTAACCTCTATTTTCTAATTTATTTCAGAATCATACCGCTAATTTCCTCAAAAATCATTAGCTTCTCAATGTTTTTCGAGAAACAATGCCCTTTTTTTACCAAAAGATTAAATTTAGCTTAAAATATAGGAATATTTACGTTTATTATTTCATATTCTAAAGTAATTACCCTTATCTAATTTAATTACTGTACTTTTACGTCTTCTAATTATCTAAATAAGGATTCTTACACACAACCTCCTCGTTTTCTTAGTTTCAAAGATTTATTATTAGTTTAACAATTTTAATCTAGAATGATGTCAAGAATTGAAAGGAGTATTTTCAAAAACCCATTTGAAGCAGCCACAAGAGGCAACTATCCGTTAGCTATCTTTATTGGAAAACAACAGCGGGATAGCCTATTCATAGATAGTACTACCTTGCCGATTGCCAAAACCTGTTATGACCTTATTGCCCCTAAAGTAACCAATCTTGAGAATGCAGAGGCTGACCTTTTAAGTCAAAAAGGGACTCAGGGAGGTAAGGTTGCTACCTTTAAGCAGTTAGAAGAAGGAATGTCTATCACATTAGATGGATGGCAATCAGAAATAAAGCATGTATATAAAGTGGATTCTATTCAATATCATGTATTGTTTCCAAACGGGAAGGGACCTTTTACGAAGGGAACGCAGCAACATAAAATAGATGCAGTTCTCGCATTATTAAAGTCAATTGGTACTGATGCAAGCTTAGCCACCACAAAAGTGGAGATTCAAGCATTTTACGATGCAATGACTTTGGCATTTAAAACAAAAGGGACTTCAAAAAGATCAACTATTAATGAAAGCATTGCAGTTGAGGTGGCAAGGAAAGAGTTGTGTGATGTAATGGAAGGAAACTTTGGAAAATTGATTGATTTTTACTTTAAAACGCCGATGCTTGCTGCAAAATATTTTGATGAACCTGCAATGCATGGAAAATTACAAAAGAGTTTCATGATTAGCTTGAACCCTTTGAAAACAAAAAATGTGTTCACCCGCACTTTTGCAAATCCTGAAACTCAAGAATTGCAGTTTACTAATTTAACCACTTCTGTATTGCGTTTTTTCTTAACCGACATCAAAACAGGGTTGATTGGTACCCTTTATATTGAGGTACCCGCAATGGCGACAGTAACAAGATTGTTGAGCAATTGTGGTGATCCTACAACTCAAACTTTTTTGAAAGTAATGAATATTGATATGCATACGGCTGGAAAATGTAGAGTGAAAGTGTTGTAGAGTTTTACGTTGTAAGTATTACGTTGTAAGTATTACGTTATAAGTATTAAGTTGTAAGTATTAAGTTGTAAGTATTAAGTTGTAAGTATTAAGTATTTCGTAATACGTTTTAAGTTATTTCAGTTTGGTTAGGAAGTATTTACAACATAAAAAGTTTTCTCGAATGTCATCCCGCAGGGATCATTAACACAATAAACAGTTGCTTAATTTGGATTAGAACCCTACGGGATGACAGCTAGAGTAAAACAAAACGGCTGATTTATTCGTCGTTTAAATGTATTTGCCCATGTTTCAAAAAAGATATCTTTAGTGATTATCGAATTGCAAGCGGCTATATCATTCAACCCGACTAATACAGGCTGCTAATGACCTCTTTTGATTCGTTACAATTACCACGTCATTGTAACGATAGGAGAAATCTCTAACACTCCTTTTTTCTCTATGAATAAAACCCTATAAATACCTGAGAAATTATTTAATTCCTACCCCACCACTTCTACCCTACTCCTTGCATTAGACAATTTTGAAACCCTGATTTGTGTGGTAATTCTTTCGGTCATCTCCTGAACATGTGATATTACCCCCACTTTGCGTCCTTGATTATGCAGTCGGTCGAGGGCATCCATCGCAACAAGTAATGTAGAAGGGTCTAACGAACCAAAACCTTCATCAATAAATAAGGATTCCACGCGCATTTTATTTGATGATAGTGATGCTAATCCCAAGGCTAGGGCGAGGGATACCAAAAAGGACTCACCTCCTGATAACGAATAAACGGTCCTTTTTTCATCTCCCATATCCATATCAACTACCTGCAAACCAAGCGAATTTGGCACTCTAAGCAGTTTATATCGTGGGGACAGATTTTGCAAGTGTTCATTTGCCGATAACAACAAAACATCTAAGGTATATTCTTGTGCAAAATATTTGAATTTAAAGCCATCTTTCGATCCAATCAGATAATCCAATTTATTCCATCGCTCATACACAACTCGCTTAATTTCGAGTTCAGATTGCAATTTATTAGCCCTCGATTTATAATCTTCATTTTGTCGGAATCGAAGGTCTATTTCATTCTTTTCCTTCTCGGCAGTTTCTTTTTCGGTGGTTGTAGTCATTAAAATCTCCGATAATTCATCTACTTGTCGCTCCGATTTCTTTTGTAACTCATGTTCATTAAGTTTAAAAGCTCGTTCGACTAAAGTAGCTTTTGTTTCGACAATATTATTGTGTAAGGAAGTAGTAAACTTCCTTTCCTCTTCCATCCACTCTACGGTATAAGTCAATAATTCATTTATAGTTGTTTCCGCTAGATTGTTATTGTTTTTTTGATTGTAGGCAACTAACCAATCTTTAATTTTTGTCTGATATTCGAACAATGTTTGTTTGTCGGCATCAACCTCTTTCTCTTTTTGTGCAATACTAGTTTCTGCTTTAATCAACTCTTCTCTCAGCTGTTCTCTCTTTTCGGTTAACTTCTTTAACTCAGTCTCGGCATTTGAAATGGCTAATTGAAAACTTTGTTCAACCGAAACAATCTCTTGTCCATTAAAAATGGTCTTTCTTTCTGTAACCTTTTCTTCAAATGTTGCTTTTGCTTTCGAATGAATTTTATGCTTATTACTCAAATCCTCTTCAAGAAATACAAGCTGCTGTTTTAAACCATCTAATGCAATATGATTACTAGTTAAGCTATTCGTCTTCTCAGTCAATTCATTGTTATTATTCTTCCATTTCTCAGAAAAATCAATTATTGTATTTAAAAACTTATCATTATCCTCCTTCCAGTTTTTTAGCCAAATTTCATTACTAAAATAGGCGTTTAGTAAATTGGTAATTTCCATTAGGTTATTCTCGGCAGCTACTAATTGGTTATCCAACAATTTTATTTGTTCCTGTGAACCCTGAATTTGCTGCTTTGCATGTTCAACTCTAGTGAAAACCGTTTGCAATTCTTTATCAATCAAATTGAAGGCATCCTTATCCTGTTCTGCTTTTTTCTTTAATTCATTATAATTGTTGATGCTTCCCTTTGTATCTTTCAATTGAGTTTCTAAAGAAAGCTGATAGTTTTCAATCCAATTTGCCTTTAATCCATCTTCAATATCCGAAACCTGTATGGCAAGAGGATTTGTAATCCATTGATTTTTTGTTTGTTGAATACCATTTGTATTTTTACTAATCACCTCTTCAATACTAGTGATATCAGTTTCTAAAGTCTTTATTTCCTGTTGTAAAACACTATTTTTATTCAAATATCCTTCATAGTCTAGATTGCATTTTTTATATTCATTTTCAATGCCTTCTAAAACTTTATCTAAATGATGACTTGAAGTTTTAATTGGATGCGTTTTGCTACCACAAACCACACAGGATTCACCTTCAATTAATTGTGCCCTTAAACTCTGTACACTTTCGGCAGTTTGTAGTTTGGCATTAGATAAAAGTTTTTCTGTTTGTTCTTTTTTGGCCTTAGATAATTCAACATCTTTATTTGTAACAATAAGTTGTTCTTTTTTTTCTAACAGGGAATGCTTTGATAGGGATAATTTGAGCGAGTTATTCTTTTCATCATCCAAAAAACGGCTTAGTTCTTTCCAAATAGATTTAGCATTAATTGTATCACTGATACTCTTGCTTAATTTCTCTTCAGAAGCCTTCAGAGCCTCATAATCAAACAATGCAATTGCTTGATTATTATCCTTGCAGATTATTTCCTTAGCCAATTTTTCTGCATGAAGCTTTTCTATTTTTGGGGTTAATTGTGCAACTGTATCTTCTGCAATTTTTAAATTTGTTTCCTGAATTTCTTTTTGCTGTTGATTCAATTTCTTGGCAGAAAATAATTTGGCAGCATCTTCCAATTTGCTTTTAATTAGTTCAATATTATCAGCAATCGATTGCCTTGAAAGATTTTCCAACTTCCATTTTTCTAAGAAAGATTTTCGTTTAATCAATTCATCAATCTCAGCCTGCTTATTATTCAATGAAATTTGATGTGAATCTCTTCCTTTTAAGGATGATTGATACTCTGTTTCAGAACGTTTTAACTGATTGGAAAATTCAGTGATTAACGTATCTAATTCTTTTGCCTTATCAATGAGAGGCTGTGCATCAAGCTTAGCCTGATTTGCTTGAAGTACCTTTTTTTCAATGACTGAATAGTTCGTATTTACGCTTTCAATTTCAACTTTTTGGTTAAGAATACTTGCACCCAATTCTTTTATCTCCCCTACCCTCTTTTGTATTGAAGCCTCAATTGCTTTTTTCCCATCTACAAAAGTTCGGACGGGCTGAATTGTTTCTACAAGCGTCAATTTTTCTATTCTTACTTTTGCCTCTTCCTGTTGTTTACAAGCAATATCAAACTCCAATTGTGCCCGTTCTTTCTCCATGCCTAATTTCTCAAACGCTTTATACCACTCAATTTCAGACTCAATTTGTGCAATCTCATTCTTTAATAAACCAATGGTTTGAGCCAATTTAGTATCCCTTTCTAATAATTCGGAATGAATATCCTCCGAAATTATAAATTGAGCTATTTCTGCAAAATGCTTTTCCAAGCTATCCATTTCAGTTTTAGCAGTTGAATTCTTTTCATGTACCAATTTTGAAATGTTCGAGTAAATATCTGTGCCTGTCAGCTTTTCTAATAAGGAGGACTTCTCCCTTTTATCAGCTTTCAGGAAGGCTGTAAAATCTCCCTGTGCCAACAAAACAGAACGTGTAAATTGTTCAAAATTCAATCCTACTACCCGTTCTATTTCCTTTAATTTCTCCGTTTTTGTTCCTCCAAAAGGGATATTTGTAGTCAGATTTGTCAATTCAACAGACACTGCCTGCAGGGTTCCATCAATTTTATTACTAGCCCTTCTTACAATCCATCTAGCCCGATAATTATTGCCATCAATACCCACAAAATCAACCTCTGCAAATCCGTCAGCCGTACCATCTCTTAATATGCCTCGCACATCTCCTTGATTAATCTTACTGCCTTTCACATCCTCTAATTCTACCCCATTTTCATTTCCTTTTATATAGCGTGGTGTTTCAGCGTACAATGCAAGGCATAGGGCATCCAATAAAGTAGATTTCCCTGCACCTGTCTGACCTGTAATCGCAAAGATTCCGGCTGACAAAAGTGGTTCTTTAGTAAAATCTATTTCTGAAACACCTTCTAATGAAGCTAAATTTTTTACACGGATTGCTAATATTTTCATCGTTCTTTTATTATTGTCTTCTTTACTATTTTCAGGCGATTTTATTACAAGTGTCAAAAAGGATTGCGCAAAGAAACACAAGGTTTATAATAAATTTCTGACACATTTCAACAATTATTTTAAAGAAGTCCCTCCATTCTTTGTTTTTATTATATTTTCCTTTCGGTAATAAATCCCTGAGATTTATCCTTTTCAACTTGAAGGAAAATTCAGCAATAACATTAACCTAAAATTGAATTTATTTATTTGTCGACTATTATTTCCTGCTTTCATTACTTTGTACCTCCTGAACGACTTCATTAAACAATAAAGTTAATTCGGCAGGCACTTCCGTTGAAAATTCTGCAGTAAATATTCTATTAAAGATATCTATAGGCTTTAAATCTTGGAGTTTATCTGGAGAGGTAAATTCATTTTCAAGATTAGTTTCCTTTTCAGGATAAACTGTTTCTATTTTCGCTAAACGCACCTGCTTTTCGGCAATTTCCTTTTCAATCTTAAATCTTAAGGCAGGTTCAGGACTGTCAAGCAGCACTTTTACTTTCAAATAAGGAGCAAGATGAATTTCATCTGTTTTGGATGGTAACATTTTGAGTGCCTCTAAGACTTCCGAAAGTGGCTTTGCAGCATCAGGAATGACCTTCAATTCAATTGAAACAGGTACTTCAAGAGGTTCAATTTTTGTCAATACCGTTCCTTCAATATCCAATAGTAACACCTGATGTTTATACTTAATTTCTGAAAAAGACATCGGAATTGGACTACCCGAATATCGGACATTCTCCCTGCCGCCAATTTTTTGAGCCTTATGTATATGCCCTAAAGCAGTGTAAATGATATGTTCGCTAAAAGCAGTAACTGGCACACATTCCACACCTCCCATAATATCACGTTCAGTAGTATCGAGATCCGTCTTTTCTGCATCCAAAGTATGTAGATGTCCGAGGGCAATTACGCCTTGATGGGCTGCCTTCTTTGTCGATATAAAATCATAAACCTGATTGTAAAGTGCAGCGACGCCTTCACTATAGGGTTTAGCTGCATTTTCGATAATTGGATAGTCACCCATCCTTAAAAAAGGAATTGCCATACACCAAAGTTGAATTTTATTTTCCTTGTTGTAGATCGGTATCACCATTTTTTCAATATTAAAGGAACCGTCCTCCTTTCTATCAATCGTACCAATAATATGAATCTTTGAAAACTCTAATAAAGGTTTTGGTGATTCAAGCCTAGCGGCAGAATCATGATTTCCTGCAGTGATAATTACTTGTAGAGACGGATTGGCAAAACTGATATTTCGAAGGAAATTGTACAGCATCTTAATGGAAGCAGCCGAAGGATTTGGAGTGTCGAAAACATCACCGCTAACAATCAAAAGTTCTATCTGATGGATTTTTATGGCAGACTCTAACCAATTTAAAAATTGTTGATGCTCATAAGTCCTGTCATAAACAAGAAATGTTTGACCAATATGCCAATCTGCGGTGTGAAGTATTTTCATCTCATTATGTTGAAAGTATTAAGCAGTAAGATTAAGTAATAAGTTGTACGATAAGAGTTATGAATCAAATATAATTCTAACTAGTTTTAGTGTGGACTATTATTAAACTGGTTCGAAAAATGTGAAAACTGTTGTTCCATAATTCCTCTTGAAACTAAATCCAGGATAATTTTCATAATCATTTCGAGGAGTATGTTCTAACACAAAATAACCATCCTCGGCAATGAGTTTCTTTTGAACAATAATTTTAGGGAGTTCATCAATCGTGTTCAAAGCATACGGAGGACCTGCAAAAATGAAATCGTAGGTATCATTGCAGGTATTTAAATAGCTGAATACGTCCATCTGAATTGTTTTGGCGTTCTCAATTTTCAAGGTCTCAAGATTCTTCTTTATGAAGGCAAGCATGATAGAATCCTTTTCTATAATAGTTAATGATTCTGCACCACGCGATGCCAATTCATAACTGATGCATCCGGTTCCCCCAAACAAATCAAGTGTTTTGGCACCATCCAAATCAATTCTATGCTGTAAAATGTTAAATAACCCTTCTTTTGCAATATCAGTAGTAGGACGGGTGTGCGGCATATTAGCAGGAGGACTGATTCTGCGGCCACCATATTTGCCAGAAATAATTCTCATATAAACAATAATTATTAAATTGAAATAAATGCAGGATTATAATGCAAGCAAGTAACCCCAAAAAAGGGAATTGCTAACTAAACATGACTTCTACAACGCTAACTTTAAGAACTGAATCACCAAACAGCAGTAGAATGTTAGCCCAAATTTAAATAAGGAGTCAAAAAATGCTTCGAATATTTAGTAAAATCATGCAATACAATCTGTTCATCTTTTGCTAATTCGAAGGTAATCCTTGGAAATACTTTCTTTAAATTTTCATAAAGAGGGGTTTTAATTTCTATCAACCCTGATATTTCAAGTGTAGTCTCTTCGGGTCTGAGATTATATTGTTGCAAAACATTTAAAAGATGATACAAAATATCTTCCGATGAATTTTGACCATAGAGTTGTGCCAATTGCAATTTCCCATTGTACATCAGCCCCACCAAAACTTCAGAATAATAAATCTGAACTTTCATTAAGGAGTGATTATACGTTCTTTCGGGTGACATCAGATTTTCGATGAAGACTTTAAAGCTATTATGAATGGTAATCATCATCAAATTACTATTCACTGCATCCATCAGACTACGTTTTATTTTAGTAGCTACAGTAATTTGAGGCTCAACATCAATAGTTTCCGTTTTGACAATCTGATTGATTGCATCTCCATGAACCAATTGAAGATATTCAGAAGCACTAGAAGAATTTTTAAAAAAATCAGTTGGAATCAATACCGTTTCAGGAAGATTGAAGTAAACACGAGTGTCAATAAATCCCCTATTGAGAATTTTAGACTTTAAACGAATATCTTGAAAGATATCATACCACTCTTCCTCATAACTATTAAAATTATATACCTCAACTGCGGCAAGTTCACCTTTGATAGATAACTTCACAATACAAGCAATGTGAAAATTACTAATTTCAATAATTAACTGATCACTATTGAAGGGAGATTTTATTGATATATCACCATAAACACTCACTACTTTTTTTGCCATACCGAAAAAATTATCTGCAATGATAAAAAAAAAAATACAGTTGTCTGAACCTAATTTAAATACAATGGAATAATAAATAAATTACGAAATCAAATGCTAATGAAAAATACAAAAAGGTGAAGCATTCGTTTAATTTAAAGAGTTAGAATTAAGTCATAAATTAGGTGTTTTATTACCAGAAATTGTTTGAATTAGATTTAATTAAAAAAAAGCTTGCGGATAAATATCAGTTTTTAAGATAATCCTCCTATATTTGCACTCCAATAAAATGGCTGCGTAGCTCAACTGAATAGAGCATCTGACTACGGATCAGAAGGTTTTAGGTTTGAATCCTAACGCGGTCACAAAATACCAGTATGGGTTTCAAGAGATTGAAACCCTTTTTTATTTTTGATCTACTTACACTTTTCTACCACATTTTTTAATAATAGGAAATAATAAAATGGAGGATATGAAAAGAATGATATGTGATGAAAACATTCAAAAAGTGAATGAATTATTTATTTTAATTAATGATTTACCAAAAAACGATGATGATTTCATTGAAAGATTAAGAAATCTTAATTCTTTGAATAATGAATATGTTAGACTTTTTAGGCAAGCAACATAATCTATAAAAAAAACTTTATTTAGCCAATGATGTAGTAAAACTACAATTGATAAGGACTAACTTAGAAATCTTCGCAAATGATTTTGATGAATGTAGTTCAATGAAATATAACTATGTTGATTAAGTTCTAAAATAAAATCTTGACGAGGAGTTAAAGAAATGGTATTATCTAAATCAATCTATGATATATGAATTAATCAAATTATTAGACACTTTCTTTTACAATAGAACACATGATTTCGACATGGCAGCAACAGACTATTATTCTTTATTTTAGGAAAGTTAAAGTTATTTGGGATTACTAATGAGACTGAAAATATAAAATTAGCCGAAATAGTTGGTAATAAGTTTAGAATAAGAATTACAGAAAGAACTGAAAAGTTAATAGGTCAAGGAGAGATTTTAGATTGAAAACGATTAAGCGAAGTGAAGAACATATTTATCCCTTTATTTATAATGAAACAAGATTGTTAGTAGAAATGAAAATTGAAGAAATTAACTGATAAGAGTATTGTAACTATTCAAAAGATAAAGAAATTAATTACATCTTAAAAACTAAAAAACATAGTGTAAAACCAAAAATTGTTTTACACTATGTTTTACACTAAATAAAAAAATATTGATAATCAATGTTTTTTTATTTAGTGTAAAAACGGACAAGACGGGTTTTGTACTTTGTTTTGAAAGCCTTACCCTGTATGAATCCTAGAAAATTAATTATTATTACTCACCGATTTACTCACTACTTATTTGATAGTGTTTGATTGCAAATGATGATACAAATATATACGTTTAAAATTAAATAAACAAATTAACCTTACTATTATTTGAACAGGTTACTCTTAAAATTGAATATTCCCTTTAGAATAGACTAGTGTTTTCTATCCTAATAATAGAGGTTGTACCTGCACTTGCTTTAGTCCAGTGTAGGTACAGAAGTCTTCTATGCTTACAAACTGATGCTCTTCTTTCTTTAGCCTTGCCTTTATCTTCTGCAATAACATACGGCTGTAACGTTCGCTTTTGCCGGTTATACGCTGAACATCCTTGGGATAGATGCAAAGTCTGATTATCTCTGTTCTCATGCTTTTACCATGCCTTTCCTACGCCTTTGACACGCTTGACGTATTAGTGACAGGCAAAGGTAATTGCTTATCAACCTATTTATCTATGGTAATAAATGTACATAATGGCTATTAGATTCATTTATGGAAGTGCTTTGATTTTCACCTTTAAAATACTTCTAAGCTTTGCATTATGAAACAGATAAAAGAATGAGTTTTTGATTATTTGCTTCTAATTTTTAATCTTAAAATTTTAAGTAATGGCACTGCAAAGGGGTATTATCAAATTGGCCGGTACAATCGGCAACATCACGTTCTACAAGACGCAGGACGGTTATTTGGCAAAGGAAAAGACATCGTTGGATGCAACACGGATTGCGACCGACCCCAACTTTGTTCGTACCCGTGAGAACGGGGCAGAGTTTGGACATGCTGCTATAGTTGGAGCAGTATTGCGAATGGCTTTCAGAACGGTAATTCTGACTAACAAGGACAGCAGGATGGTGAGTAGGCTAACCCAAAGAATGATTGCAGTTGTTTATGCTGATGAATCAAGTGTGAGGGGTGAACGTAATGTTATGGA
>CANCPA010000068.1 GCA_947379895.1 Chitinophagaceae bacterium
TCAGGATTTTTTAAACGTATTACGTACAACTTAATACTTACAACTTAATAATATGAAATTACTTATCACTACTCTTTCTCTCATTGTTTTTGTATTTCAGTCTATTTCTATTCATGCACAAGTGAAACCTTATTCTATTGAATATATAAAAAGTTTTAGGGATACTAATCATCCCCACGTAGCCTATTGGTTCATTTCTAAGGATATGCTTGATTTGAAAAATTCAATTCCGATATTGGATAAGTTGGCTGATAGCAGTCATTTCAATATGCTGTTTCTTACTGCCCGTGATGGAGTCTCTTTTTATCAAACTGAAAAGTTACATGAATTCTTTTCTGCCCTTGTGAAACATGCACACGAACGCAATATCAAAATTGGATTGCAATTATGGGAGGATAGGCTGAATCCAATTGCTATAGAAAATACGGAACGGGAAATTAGTGAAGGCGAAGTGATGCTTGATGAAAGTGGAAAGGCAATTTATTCAGGAAAGGCAAAGCACATTCGCAAAGGCACTGAACCCATAAAAAGTGATGTACTTAAAGTGTATGCTTTTAAAAAGAAGGCTGATGGTTTTTATGCGGAGGAAACCTTGAAGGATATCACCAATCAGTGTAGTTTCACTCCTCAAGATGCCACTACTGTTGAAGTAACTATACATGCGGGCGAGGCATTGAAGGGCTATTCTGCCTATATACTTACCCAACATTATTATAAGTTTTGTAGCAACCATAGTCCAGAGGCGAGTAATCGATTTGTTCGATGTTTAAAAGCCTATTCCGACATTCCTTTTGATGGTGTCGGTCTTGACGAATACACCAATTTGAGGGTAAGTACTCTTTGGGAAATGGCAAAAATGAAGGAGGTTTTTAGAGAACGTGCTTATTCATTAGATATGGCAAAGCATTTCAAGGCAAAATATAAATTGGATTTGGAAAAGGCACTCTTCGATATGCGTTATGCCCCCGAAAGGAAACCTGAAAAAAGGGCCGTTGCTATCAATTATTATATGGATGAATTACGTAATGGAACGTTAGAGGTGGAAAATGAAGTTTATGTGGCAGCGAAGAAAATTTTTGGTAAGAATGAATTTGCCGGTTTGCATGATACGCATCATAATAACCTAAATGGCGATGAAATTTGGGCAACAGGATTAAATTGGTGGCGAATACCAAGAGAATATGGACATACGGATGAGATGACACCTACCGCAACACAACTTGGAATTGCAAAAGGTTATAAGGAAAATGTGTTGTATAATATGTACTACCATAAAAGTATCGACAACATAGCGAATAAGGCAACAGATGACTTACGATATGGTATTCGCACCCATTATCATGCTGTTAATGATGTACAGGGGTGGGGTGCACCTATTAGCAGAACAGATGTTTTGACAACCATTAATCCAATTGAAAAATGTGCTACTTTATTAAACCGTTTCAATCCATCGTTGCCTGAAACCAAATTGCTGATTGTTTTTGGGATGCAAGCTTTAGCTAATTGGTATCCGAATGAAAGGGAGAGGGGGACTATGGATATCAATGATAAGTTAATGGTAGAAGAGAAGGCTACAGAGGTTTGGAATGCGGGCTACAGAAATGCCCTTGTTCCGACAGATTATATTGAAAACAAGACCTTAAAAATCAATGCGAATGGTAAGGCAGAAATGAATGGGCACATCTTCGATGCCATTCTGTTTTTGTATCCTCAATATTCAAAGGAAAGTACCATTCAATTCTTAGAAAATTATGTGGCAAAAGGCGGTAAACTGATGATAAATGGAACTGCTACAACAGATTTTATGGGCAATGATGTTACCGATAGACTCAAAAAGATAGCAGGCAAAGCCATTGCAACAACCTATTCCATTAGTGACTTACCTAAGTTAGGTTTGCAAAAGAATGCCGTTGAAAATGGGTGTAAGAATGAAGATGGTAGCTATGTATTTTCGGATTATAATTCGCTTAAATCAAATCAGCCTACCACCTTTTCTGTAATTATTGATGGGGACAATTATAATGGAACCTATATTGGAATGGCTGCAATTGCTGCAGATAAAAAAGTGGGCATAAAGAAGTTTACGGCAACAGGCTTTTCCGAGTTGAAGAAGAATGATAAAGTGATAATACGCTTTACCCAACCAACAGATATATTAATAGAAGGAAATAAACTGTTGATTGCAGATGAAACTAGGACGATTAAGCCTATGAAAAATTAGAATAGTTTTATCATAGTTGACTAGTATTGATTTTTAATCGGGTCTCTATTATAGGGTAAAGTTGTAAGGAATGGACAAGAGTTGGGTCTTATATCATAATAAAGGTGTAAGGCATCATGAAATTGGTTTATCAACTCACCAAAAAAGTGTAAGAAGTTATAGGATTCCTGTATCGACTCAATAAAAAGCTGGATGAAGTCATATTATTCCTGTATCAGCACAACTAAAAGCTGATGTATGTCTTATATTTCCTGTATCAATTCATCAAAAAGCTATAAGGAATATACCGACTTGATGATGCTTGCGTATTTTTTCTCTAAGGAATCAACAAATACCCATAAGAAATCAACAAATACCTAGAAGGAACATCTTGGAAACAGTAAGGTATTGCCAAGAAAAATATTTAGTGCCTGAAGGAGTCGATTGTTGGTGTTAAATGGGGGTAGATTGTTTAGATACCAATCCTTGCTATTTGACAAGTTCTGTATTCCTATTGTTTGAGTCAAAGGGTGCAGGCGGTTCAATTTTATTGAGCAATCCTTCAGATGAGAAAATGAATTAAAGGGTTAAAATAAAACAAGAGTATTAGACTAGGATGAAATTTTAGTTGATTTGCGTATGATTTGCTTTTAAACCATCAATCTCCAATTTTGTTAAAGAATTAAGTTTGTGGTCAATGGAAAAAATTGAAAGTATTATCTTAAATGGTTGTTGAAAATATGAATAAAAAGCATTTTATAACGGTTACAATTGTTGGTTTTATCATGATAGGAAATCCTCTTTTTGCCCAAAAAGACATCAAGGAACTATTCATGGATAAGAATAACCTGCACAAATATGATAGTAGTAATGGCGATACTTTCGACCCGTTTTGGGCTTATGATGACAGCCTTTATGCGGCAGGGTGTGATGGTCGTGGATTTGGAGCGAGGGGTAAGGGACGCAATATTAATTTCAATATCCTTTCGGGAAATAGGATGGAGGAATTGACGGGACGATGGGTAAATGGGATGGATGAATATGGACTTACAGGTCAGTCAAGGGCTGATAGTGCCAATTGGAAAGTATGTGGACAGGAATGTATTGATTCTGTTTTTTATCTTTTTGTGTCGAGGAATAAATACGGACATAAGAGTGGGGATAGATTATTGAGACAGACTGCCTTTAATTCGAGTCTGATAAAGTCTGTTGACAAAGGAAAAACTTGGACAAGAACCGAATCGGATAATTATGCCACTCCCATGTGGTCGGGTTCCACTTTTAGTTCTCCTTTTTTTGTTCATTATGGCAAAAACGGAGGCAAAGAAACAAAGGATAATGCCGACAAGTTTGTGTATGCGATTTCTAATAATGGGTTTTGGAATGGAGGCGATAATTATATCATTGGTCGTGTTCCTCGTTCGAAACTGAATTTGCTTAATCAAAAGGATTGGACTTATTATAATGGGGAAGATGGTAGTAAGGACAAAAATTGGAAATCGGAAATTACTAATGCAAAACGTATTCTTGACCTGCCTGCACAATGTGGACAGATGGGGGCAACCTATATTCCAAGTATTAAGAAGTATGTCATGATTGCATGGTACATCACTGATACCTTGAAATCGTGGTTTAATCCAAAAGAAATACGATACGACTTTTATCAGGCAGACCATCCTTGGGGAAAATGGACTTTGGTCAATTCTATTAGTGATAATTTTATGGAAGGAAAGCATTGGTATGGGCCATCAATCATTTCTAAGTTTCAGGAAAAAACAGCAGATGGAGTAAAAGTTTATATGGTAACATCTGGATGCGGGACTTTTAGGGATGAACCAAATTCCATGTATAAGATGTGGGAGATTCCTTTGTATTTAAAAACAAACAAGCCACATCCTTTTGAAATGATTAATGATGATCATCCCGAGATTATCTATTCTTCTGCTTGGAAAACCTTCTCCAACAAAAAGCTGAATGACTATAATAAGGATATTCATAGTTCCATGTTGATGAATGATTCTCTTAGTTATACTTTTAATGGAACTTCCATTGAGGTTATCTGTCCTAAAAAAGAAAAGTATGGTAAAGTTGACATTTATATTGATGGACATTTAGAAAAGTCGATTGACTTATCGGTTGTCAATTTGCCAAGACTTTCTCAAGTTGTAGTTTATAATTCTAAGAAATTGCGCAAGGGAAATCATACCATTAAATTGGTCAATACCTCTGATAAAGAAATAGACTTCGACGGGTTTAAAGTGTATCACTAAAGCCATACTCATTAACAGAACCACCTATTTCCCTACAACAGACAAAAATTACCTACATAAGCACAAGGGTTTTTATTATTTAAGTTGCTCGGGGTATTATGATCCTTATGAGGTAAAAAGGATTGGGTCTTGATTCTCCATTTGGAAATGGAACATTTTTCAAATGGAAAGGGAAATCGTATCATGTATCGTGACCGTAGTTACGACCGTATTTGTGATTGTTTCGTTGCCCCTGTAACTTATGACAAGGATGGTTCGATGCATGATGACTTGGGGTTGAAACAAGAGTCGAAATGATATTTTAGATGAATAGATTCAAAGGGGGGGTAGGATGTCAGATATTAGTGTTTAAATTTGAAAATAGGTTCTTTTTACACCATTATTGCAAATAGTAGTAAATAGATAATATTAGGTTTTTATGATGAAAAGTTTGGGGAATATGTGACTAAAATGTTGGGTGTAATTACCAAGATATATGATTAGAATCGTATTCATTTAAATATGCTGAAAGAGGAAGATGAACCTTGTAATAACGTATTATTCTCCTGGTATACCTGATTCATCACATCTATAAAATCCCATAGTTTATCTGAAATGAAATGATGTAAGGTATAGTATTCACTCTCTAAAACTAATTCTCCTATTCGTTAAATGTTACGTTTCCTACTTTGTAAGATACCCTTGATCTATAAAACTAAATTACTACTTTGATCTTTGGTTCTAGTCTTGAGCAATAAAACTAATATTAATTTGCTGAATTAGTCAGCAATAATAATATTAGTTTGTTTCACTTCATCTAGGGCTATATTTATAAATGATTATTTCATCTGCCAAAATAAATAATTAACTAAAAAAAATATTCAAATCTGTCAAGATAGAATAATGTGTTAGTATTTTTTTATTAATTAAGATTATTTGAAAGCCACCTGTCAAGGTCACACCATACAAACTCAAACAATTAACAAATGTTTACCCTATGTTAACCCCGAAAGAGAAAAAGGGTTGATATCTATTAAATATCAACCCTTTTTATTGTGTTTTGTGATCCCGTTGGGACTCGAACCCAAGACCCCATCATTAAAAGTGATGTGCTCTACCAACTGAGCTACGAGATCTTCACCCTTTTTTTTTCGATAAAGATTATTATTTATTAACACCCTTTATCGTTTTGGGAGTGCAAAAATAGGGGAATTGAGTTCTTCACCAAATATATTTTTAAAATTTATTAAATTCTTTTATTTATTGTAATTGCAATCCTGTTTTGTACACTTACATTTGCGTATAATTTTTTTTAAGATATGTCTGTTTTTAATAGTAAAGTAGTTGTGATTACAGGTGGTAGTGACGGTATTGGTAAGGCTTTAGTAGACTCTTTTTTATCAGAAGGAGCGAAAGTAGCTACCTGTGGTCGAAACTATGATAAGTTATATCAACTGCAATCGCAGTACGCAGGAATGCCTTTATTGATACATACAACAGATGTCAGTAAGCAGCAAGAGTGCAAAAGTTTTATAGAAGCTGTAATTAAAAACTTTGGCAGAATTGATATTCTGATAAATAATGCTGGAATTTCTATGCGAGCCTTATTTAGTGATGTAGAATTAGATGCACTTCGAAAAGTTATGGATGTAAATTTTTGGGGAAGCGTATATTGCACTAAATATGCCTTACCAGCAATCATAAGTTCTAAAGGTTCAATTGTGAGTGTGTCTTCAGTTGCAGGATATCGAGGATTACCGGGTAGGTCGGGCTATTCAGCAAGTAAATTTGCATTGAATGGATGGATGGAAACCTTAAGAACCGAATTACTTAATACAGGCGTTAATGTTTTATGGGTCTGTCCTGGATTTACTGAATCTAATATTCGAAATGCAGCACTTGATAGTAAAGGTCAAGCACTCGGTGAAACTACAATGGACGAAAAAGCAATGATGTCAAGTGCAGAATGTGCAAAACATATTATGGATGCAATACGCAAAAGAAAAAGGACGATTGTACTTACACTTACTGGAAAGCAGACTGTCTTTTTAAATAAATTTTTTCCTTTTCTTGCTGACAAACTTGTTAGGAATTTCTTTTATAAAAAAGGTAATCTTGTAAAATAATTCTTCATAACACTAGTTCAATGGCGATTATTACACTTTCTACGGATATTGGGCAACAAGATTACGTTGTTGGTGCAATTAAGGGACAACTTGTTTCACAGAACCATCAATTCAATATTGTTGATATCACGCATTACTTATCTAGAACAAACTATCCTCAAGCTGCATACATCTGTGCTAATGCTTTTAAATATTTTCCTGAAGGAACTTTTCATGTAATAATTCTAAATTTCTTTGATAATGCAGTTAAACATGTATTGGTGGCGAAATATAATGGACAATATATAATTTGTCCAGATAATGGAATTATTACTTTAATTGCAGGAGAAAAGCCAAAGGAAATTGCTAAGTTGGCTTTACAAGAGAATAATACATTGCTATCAAGAACGGCAATAATTGCGAAAGCAATTGATTATATCAACAATAATAACAACTTAATTGTAGCTACAGCTGAACCTGTTTCAATAGTGGAAACTTATCCATTAAAGGCAACTGTAGGCGATGATTGGATTGAAGGACAAATTCTTTTCATTGATAATTTCGAAAATGTTGTCATTAATATTACCAAAGCAGAATTTGAAGAGCAACGTAGAGGTCGGAAATTTGTGATATTATTTTCAAGAAATGAGAAGATTGAAAAGATTTGTGACAACTATGCAAATGCTCCCGAAGGTGATAACTTAGCTTGGTTTAATTCTGCAGGGTATTTAGAAATCGCTGTGAATAAAGGAAATATTGCTAGTTTGTTTGGATTACAAGGATACCATGAAAAAATGAATAAGACAGGTAATGTGAAACAGAATAATTGGTTTTATCAAACAGTGAAAGTTTTCTTTGACGGTAAATAACTTCAAGATTGCTTACATTTCCTCAAAAATATCAATAGTAAATTCACAAATACATACATTAACTACGGATTAAATTATTCATTTTAATCCGTAGTTAGTGATAAATTACTTTGCAATACTTATTAATTTAAAAATTAAGATTCAATTTCAATTTTATGCCATAAATCAGGCGTTGTTAAACTTTGGTTGGAAGTTATTTTGATATACAAAAATAATTGCATTTTATATGCAGCTAACCATTTAATACTTGTTTCAATTATTCCTTCTCCTAATGTTCCTTTGCCTCCCCAAGGATAAGTAACTTCCTTATTTTGAATTTCGTCTTCTGTAATATTTGCAAATAAATCATCTACTAATGCTATTTGAGCATCAAATATGGTAATTGCATTCTCTAGGGTTACAATTGGATCATCTTTTCTTAGTTTTGTAAGAAAACCACGTGGATCTGACTGATCTTCGTTATACCAAAAGCGAATAATATTTGTACTACAACTGCTCAAATATTGTAATACTTCAAGGATACTCCTAATATTTTCTATGGGTTTGTATTCTGCAGCATCAGGATTAATTTTTGTAATTAGTCTCCTAACCACTTTCAAATCTTTTACAATGTTTTTGTGTAATGTTTCTTTAAGCATATTTATTATTTAATTTGATGCAAAGCAAAGGATTAAAGCATGTTGTTTTCTTATGTAATGCGAAAAACTGAGTATAACTAGGGGATTAAAAATTTGAATTCATCAAGCTACAGGTTGTAATTTGAGAAGATTATTAAATCAAAATTTAGGACTGCTGATAATTATATATTTTTGAAGCGATGGCAAACGAAAATTTACATAAGAATGATACAATCTCTAGTGCCGATAAAGAGTTTGAAAATACCATACGGCCGTCAATAATTGACGAATTTAGTGGACAGCCGCAATTAATTGAGAATCTTCTTATTTTTATAAAAGCAGCTAAAATTAGAGGAGAGGCATTAGATCATGTATTATTTCATGGCCCTCCCGGATTAGGTAAAACGACCCTAAGCAGAATTGTTGCAAATGAATTAGGCGTAAATATTAAGGAAACTAGCGGTCCTGTTATTGAAAAACCTGGGGATCTTGCTGGATTATTAACTAATCTTCAACCAAATGATGTTTTATTTATTGATGAAATTCATCGGTTAAGTACTGTTGTAGAAGAGTATCTATATGCTGCTATGGAAGATTTTAGGATTGATATCATGATTGATACCGGGCCAAATGCTAGAAGTATTCAAATAAATTTGAATCCCTTTACTTTAGTTGGCGCTACAACTCGTAGTGGACTATTAACTGCCCCGCTTTTATCCCGATTTGGTATTAAATCAAGATTAGAATATTATGATGCAGCAACACTTAAAAAGATTATTAAGCGAAGTGCATTAATATTAAATACAAGTATTCAGGATGATGCTGCACATGAAATTGCTAGAAGAAGCAGAGGAACTCCTCGTATAGCAAATGGGTTATTAAGAAGGGTAAGAGACTTTGCGCAGGTATTAAATGATGGACAAATTGATTTGGGAATTACTCAACATGCTTTGAAAGCGCTAAATGTTGATGAACATGGTTTAGATGAGATGGATAACCGAATATTAACTGCTATTATTGAGAAATTTAAAGGAGGACCTGTTGGATTAACAACAATTGCTACTGCTGTGGGTGAAGAACCAGGTACAATTGAGGAAGTTTACGAGCCATTCCTAATTAAAGAAGGTTTTTTACAAAGAACGCCGCGTGGAAGAGAAGCAACTGAGAAAGCATATAGTCACATGGGACTAAAGCCTTTTATCGGAAAACATCCAAACTTATTCAGTTAAATATTTTAATTAAATTGTATGCTTAAAAAAGCCCTGCTAAAATTTTATTTCAGCAGGGCTTTTTATATTGTAATGTATTGATGTGAAATTAAAAATCTATTAATAATCACTTCTTTAGCTCAAATTAGTGATTATTAAGGGGCTACTAATCTAAAACCATTGCCATGTATGTTTACAATCTCAATGCTCGGATCGTCCTTTAAATATTTACGAAGTTTAGCAATATAAACATCCATGCTTCGACCATTAAAATAAGTATCGCTGCCCCAAATTCTTTTCAATGCTTTTTCTCTAGGTAATAAGTCATTCTTATATTCGGCAAGCATCTTTAATAAGTCATTCTCCTTTGGTGAGAGTGTGCTTGTTTTACCTTCAATTATTAATTGTCTAAGCTTTGGATTGAAATGATAGCCACCTAAATCGAATTCAGTGTTTTCGCTTACACGGATTTCTTCCTCATTACGTTTCAAGATAGCCTTAATTTTCATTAATAATACCTCACTGTCAAAAGGTTTAGTAATATAATCGTCAGCGCCAAGTTTATAGCCATTAATAATGTCTTCTTTCATTGTTTTTGCACTTAAAAAGAATAAAGGAACATCAGGGTCTATATCCCTAATATCTTCAGCTAGTGCAAAACCATCTACATGAGGCATCATTACATCTAATAAACAGATATCAAATTTCTCTCTTTGAAATGCAGCAAATCCTAACCTTCCATCACGTTCAAGGACAACTTCGTAATCATTCAATTCTAAATAATTCTTTAATACCATACCTAAGTTGGTATCATCTTCACATAACAAAATGCGATATTTTCTTTCTTCCATAATCTTTTTATTTATTAATTCAAAATAAAGATACTTTTAAAAAGCAAATTGTAACAAACAACAGCGAAAGGTTTTGTTAAAAGCGGTATAATTGGGGTTATAAGGGTCAAATTAGGACTTAGTACATCAAATTAGGCTTATAAAATGCTTTAATTTTCTGTAAATACTAATAATCTGTTTGTCGAGAAGCAGGTTTATTGTTTTTTTCTATATCGCCAAACCCTTGCCTTTGTGAACGCATTTTTTGACGATCATGTAATTCTTTCTTAATAAATAAGGCAAAGTCTCGGTCTGCTAAAAAAACTTTATTGGCTCGGTCATCTGAAAGAAGAATTTTTTTAAATTCAATACTGTATTTCTTTTTTACAGTTAAAGATTTTTCTTCTAATAAAATAACGTCGTCCTTACTGTCTTTTTTTACTTTTTTTAATTCCTCGATATAACCGTTATAAATAGGCCAGAATTTTTGGGCTTCATCTGTTGTAAGGTATAAATCCTTTGTGATAAAGGCAACCTTTAATGCCTGAATAGACGCTTGCTTAATAGGGTTCTGTGCTTTCAAAATATTGAAAGCAAGTACTAGTATTAAAAATATGGTGCGTTTAATTCTCATTTCTATTACTTACTAAATTCCTTTTTTTAAATTTGTAATGGCAGACTCTTGCAAATACAGATCTAAATCAAAGTCTGAAACCGATTTTATTCTTTGATCAACATCAGGTTCAGCACCATCTTCTATTATTGTCATGTCAACACTTGCAGCTTCAACATCCGTATTCAAATATCTAACCAATTCATCATCAGATAATTTATTGACATTGCCTTTTACATCAACACTTTTATAAGAAAGATATCTTTCTGAGTTATTGTTTTTTGTTGAAAATAATATTGCTGAAGCAATCACAATTCCTAAAATTGATGCTGCAACTGCAATATTCATCCATTGTTTGTATTTATTTATTGAAACTACTTTGCTATTAGTTATATGTTCTACTTTTACAATTTCAGGTTGATTAACGGTTATGTTGAAATTTTCAAAATAACCTTCGGGTAGTTCGTATAAATTTTCTTTAGATAAGTTATTTAAAGTAGGAGCATTCAAAATTTCATTTGAACTATCTTCTGCCTTTATTTTAGATAGAATTGTACCTGCTAGTCCGTCAAAATAATTATTGGGAATTGCGTAATTTGGTTGTTGACTTTTATCTGAGGTAGAAACTTTTTCAAGCATCTCAATTGGAAATCTTTCAAAATAAGAATGTTCAACTTGGTAGGGCAAACAAATCCCATTTGCAAGAATACTTTCTGTATTACTTGTTTCTTTGTTTAAAATTTTTCCTATCGTTTCTTTGTTTATCATTTCTTAATCTGAAGACTTTTGTGAAAAGAATATGTTTAATTGCTTAAATAATAATCCTTTTATTAACCATTTAAAATATATTGTTCTATTTTTTTTGCTGCGTGATGATAACTTGCTTTTAAAGCTCCCTCACTTGTTTCTAACATTTTACTCATTTGCTCGTAAGGCATATCATCATAATATCTCAAATTGAATACCAGACGTTGTCTTTCAGGTAATTTCTGAATGGCTAATTGAAGTTTCCATTCTAACCTGTTTGCATCAAAATTTTTATCCGCTTTAATGGTGTTGCTAAGACCATTTTCGTCATCACCCAAACTTATTGTTGCCTTCTTTTTCTTTTGTTCCAAAAAAGTCAAACATTCATTTGTGGCAACTCTATATAACCAAGTATACAATTGACTATCTTCTCTAAAATTATCTAGCCCTCTCCAAACTTTAATAAAAACATTCTGAAGCATATCATTAGTGTCGTCATGACTAATGACCATCTTTCGTATATGCCAATAAAGTTTTTCCTGAAACTTCTTGATGATAGCGGTGAAGGCTATTTCTTTTGTAGATGATTCTCTAAAAAGTCCAAGAAGCTCCTTATCTTCTAAATGCATGCAACCTTTTTTGGGAATATTTTCTAAATAGACTTTTGATTATTACAAAAGTTTAATGCTTGAAATGATTGCAAATATGCTTTAAATTTTCATTTAAATTTTTAATTATTAACCTTTCAGTTTAGTTAGTCAATTTTCCACACAAAAGAAATGGTTATGTTTTGATTATTTGCATGAGAGTTTTATGATTGATATTCCAACTGATATCCGAAGGTCTAAAGCTTTTGGCAAGTATTTATAATGATTTAAAAAAAATGATACCACACTTTTCATTTATTTCACCTTTAAATTAATTATGATTATTGAATTAAGTATTTAACAAAAGTTAGTATGCTACTATGTTTTAAGGTGTTGAAAATGTTGATTTCTTGACTATCCTTTTGGATTTTATATCCACAATTTAATCATCTTAAAGTGCAATCCTTACATTCGCTAAAACAAATAAAAGGTTATGGCAAAGGAATTATCTCCTAAAAAGTATATTGAATCAAATGCAAGAAAATTGCCTGTTTATAAATGCTTGGTTAATAGAAATTGGGAAGCTACTAGCATCGCAAATGTTGTAATCATGAGGCAGCATGTAAATGGTAATGTAACAGTTGGAATTTATCTTGTAGATTTAAGTTGCCTCGGTATAAAAGATACCTTTTTCTATTTCAATGAATCAGTCAATAAAGTAGATGATAAATTGAATTCTCAAAGTGGATTCTTTATGCAAATTGATTATAACTTAGCACACAATATTGTATTTGCTGGACATGATTACGCACTCGATTATGATATTAATCCTCATCCGGACTTTTCATTTACCAAATATATTTTGGAAGAAGATAATGACGATATCCCGTTAATTGATATCAAGGTAGGTGGACCAAAGGGTATGCCTCATCTTATTTTGCAACCTGGACAATCAGCAAAGTATAAACAAGTATACGATAAATTAGTGAAGAATTTAGGAAAGGATAATTTTTATTATACTATCGAAGCTGATGTATTTGATGAAGATGTTGAATCGGATGATGATAATGATGCTGAAAAGATGGTAGGCATCGATGATTTTCCAATGGGAACGATTAAGATTTCTGAAGCAATGAGAATTAATATCGACGACTTAAGTGATGTCGAAAAAATTGAAAATAGGGTTTCTACTGAAGCGTTAACTCTCAATATTGAACTTGCCCTGCGAATAATACAAGTGAAAAGGGAGGATTTGTTTTATAGTGAAAAAGAGCTAGATGAAAAGATAGAATATATATTATACCAAAAGTCAGAACAGTATCCTTCTTGGGTCAGCGATGAAATGTTTGAGGAGTTTGCAGATATGATGGAAAATGATATCTATAATTACCGTATACTTGAAAACGAAACAGATTCTGAAGATATATTAACTCAATTCGACATAGACTGTGTAATTGAAAATGTTGATACATATCAACACAATCCTTATATCGTTTCTATGCTTTTTGAAAAAGCAGTTTTACAAAATAATAAGGTTGCATTGCAAAAAGTAAAGCCAATTGTAAATAAATTAGCCTTTCAATATATTTCTCATAAACTTGAATTGGCATTATGTTCATACTATTTAAATGAATCCGATAAAAGTTTAGCTTATATCATCGATGGCACGGATATCAGAAAGATCTTTCCTATTGCCAAAGGATTTAGTGAAGAAGAATTATATCTTTTTGCAATGCTTCGGTTATTAGTGCATATAAGAAATGGTAATATGAAAGAGGCAATTTATTATTATCAGTTCGCAGGCCTTGTTCAGAAAGATAATCCATTAATTTTATTGATACAAGAAGAATTTGATTCGTTTATTGAAGATGAATTTAGAAAAGCTATGAATGAAATAAAAAAAGAAGTAGGTTTTGATGAGGAAGATGGTGATGAATAAATTGAGAAATTTATTTATCGGAAATCCAATTTAGAATGCTGCTAGAGATAATACTCAGCAGCATTCTTTTTTTATCAATCAAAATTCTAATCTATGCCTTTATTTCTTCTCCACTAATTGCAGAAATCTCTTGGTATTGCGAAGGGGTTATTCCCTCAATACTCTTAAATAGTCGGGCAAAATAATTTACATCACTAAAACCACATTCAAAACTTACTGACTTTACAGTCGCCTTTTTAGAACGTAGCAATTGTTTTGCCATCTTAATTCGCTCATAAATAATGTATTCGTTAGGGCTCAATCCAAACTCCTTTTTAAACACCCGATAAAAGGTAGATTTACTCATGCATGCCTTTTTACTTAAAGCATCAAGTTTAATTTCATCATTGATGTTTGCTTTTATATAGGCCATTATAAACGATAAAGGATTGTTGCCATCCTCGGAATCTTCAACCGATTTCAGGTTTTGTATCTGTATAATATTTACGATTAATTCTTGTAAAGCCAAATCAGCTAATATATCCTTACAGGGAAGTTTGCTTGAACAATGACCGATTACTTTGTTCATGATTTGTGTCAACTCAATATTATTATAAAAATGGTAATTGTTTTTATTAAATTGCCAATATGGGTTGTTGCCTTGTCGAGGGTGCTTTTCGTTTAGGTGATGCAATGTTTGTTGTATCTTATTGTTATCAATTGCAAGTGCAATGCATTGTGTAGGTGTTGTTTTACTCGCTTCGGGAAAATCTATTTTCATTGTCACACCTGCAGGAACTAATACGCTTTCTCCTGGCAAGTAATCAAAGGCGGGGTCACCAAATAAATGCATGACCTTTTTTCCTCGCAACATACTCGTTACTACAAAATCATTAAAAGTAAGGGATACTAAATCTGCTTGTTGATGAGTTTCAAACACATTCAATTCACAGCTTTCTAATGTGTGTATAGTTCTGTTTTCAACGAGTGTTTTCAAATGTTTCTCCTCCGTAATCTCTACGGTAGTTAATTTATTCATATAAGGCATGCAATTAGTTGTTTATCGTTTGCCGAAAATATGGAAAACTTGCGAATGAAAATTGATATTGAGAAAATTATGCTATAACATGCGACTAAAGTGCTAATACACAACGCATTTATGAACCATTTTTACATCCTTATTTCAAACAACACAAAAACATTTATTTATGTCAACGATTGCGCAAAGACCTGTCTTTAAGGACAAGTATGAAAATTTTATTGGTGGAAAGTTTGTTCCGCCTGTTAAAGGAGAGTATTTTGAAAACACTTCTCCTATTGATGGACTTCCTTTTACTAAGGCAGCTCGCTCGGGCAAGGAGGATATTGAACTTGCTCTCGATGCCGCACATGCTGTATTTCCAACTTGGAGCAAAACATCAGTAGCCACTCGTAGTAATATGTTACTGAAGATTGCGCAAGTAATGGAAGATAACTTGGAATATCTTGCTAAAGTAGAAGTAATCGACAATGGTAAAGCTTTAAGAGAAACCCTTGCCGCCGATTTGCCGCTTTGTATTGATCATTTTAGATATTTTGCGGGTGTAATACGTGCTGAAGAAGGAAGTATTTCAGAGCATGATGAAAATACCGTAAGTATTTGTTTACATGAACCAATTGGAGTTGTTGGACAAATTATTCCTTGGAATTTCCCTTTATTAATGGCTACTTGGAAAGTTGCTCCCGCATTAGCTGCAGGATGTTGTGTGGTTATTAAACCTGCCGAACAAACACCTACTTCTATTCTTTGTTTAATGGAATTAATAGCTGATATTCTTCCTGCAGGAGTATTAAATGTAGTAACAGGGTTTGGTCCCGAAGCAGGAAAACCTTTAGCTACTTCTCCACGCATATCTAAGGTTTCATTTACAGGAGAAACTACTACAGGTAGATTGATTATGCAATATGCTTCCGAGAATTTGATCCCTGTTACAATGGAATTAGGTGGCAAATCGCCAAATATTTTCTTCCCATCAGTAGCTGAAGCCGATGATGCTTTTTTTGATAAAGCTATTGAAGGTGCTGTTATGTTTGCCCTCAATCAAGGGGAAGTATGTAC
This sequence comes from Chitinophagaceae bacterium, assembly GCA_947379895.1. Lineage (GTDB taxonomy): Bacteria > Bacteroidota > Bacteroidia > Chitinophagales > Chitinophagaceae > Parasediminibacterium. Next base: position 16,042 of record CANCPA010000068.1, read on the forward strand.
CGCACCTTCTCGTATTTTGATTCATGAAAGTATTTATGAGAAATTCATAACTAGAGTAATTGAACGTGTGAATGCTATTAAGGCAGGACATCCATTAGATGCAACAACTATGATGGGTGCACAGGCTTCGAACGATCAGTTTGAAAAGATTCTTTCGTACATAAAAATAGGAAAGGAAGAAGGTGCTGAAGTATTATGTGGTGGAAGTGCTAATCAATTGCCTGGTGATTTAGGTGGAGGCTATTATATTAAACCTACGCTGTTAAAGGGGCATAATAAGATGCGTGTTTTTCAAGAAGAAATATTCGGCCCTGTTGCCTGTGTAACTACTTTCAAGACTACCGAAGAAGCAATTGCCATAGCAAATGATACTTTTTATGGATTAGGTGCAGGAGTTTGGACAAGAGATGCACACGAATTATATCAAGTACCTAGGGCTATTCAGGCGGGTCGCGTTTGGGTAAATTGTTATCATGCATATCCTGCACATGCTCCTTTTGGTGGTTATAAAAAGTCTGGTTTTGGTAGAGAAACACATAAAATGATGCTTAGTCATTACCGTCAAACGAAGAATATGTTGATTTCGTACGATAAAAATAAACTTGGTTTCTTTTAGTTGTTGTTAGTGATTAATGATTAGTGGTTATTTAAAAACGTAAAACTAAATTTTTATAACAAATAATTCATATTTAAAAAAGTGGCCTTCATAATCATTTTATGGAGGCTGTTTTTTTTAGAAAACATACAAAATTGAAATTTTATGATTAAAAGAGTCTTAATAACAGATGCTGCTGTGCAAATTGTACTTCAATTAAAGGGGAAATATGGTGATTTAATGTTTCATCAAAGTGGTGGTTGTTGCGACGGTTCGCAACCAATGTGTTTTGAAAAAGGTGATTTTATAATTGGAAGTAGTGATGTTCTTATCGGAAATATTGCCGACTGTAACTTTTATATGAGTAAAGATCAATTTGAGTATTGGCAATATTCCGAATTAACTATTGATGTTATAAAAGGTAGAGGTGCTAGTTTTTCATTAGAAATTCCACTAGGTGTACGCTTCATTGTTCATTCTCGTTTGTTTTCGACAGAAGAAATTGACAAACTAGAGGATGTAATTATGCAGTAGCAAATTACGGAGAAGTATGATAATCGCTTTTCAATATTAAAACCTGCTAGACTAACCTAACTTATTATTTAATAAAATTAATTTGTAGTAATGCATTCTGTTTTTATCAATTTATAGCTCTCAAGGATTGATTAGATTTATTGGTTGAATAATTTAATTCAGAAAAATTATTATTCATCCTTTTTTCCTTATATGTCTTGTGTTAAATTTTATTAAGTAGTACTATAAAATGAGAGTGGAAATAGTATTATGCACCTGCTAGATTCGTGTATCCCCTAAACAAATACCTATAATCGTTATTTGTTAGTTTATATTCTGTAATTGAATATCTATAATCGCTATATGAAATACTATAATCGGATATTTCTATACTATGGCCGCAAAATAAAATACTATGGCCGGAAAATAAAATACCATGGCCGGAAAATAAAATACCATGGCCGCTATTTTCTATCTTAGATCCGCCTGTTTCTATACTGTGGCCACTCTTTTCTAGAAGGATTTGCCGAAAGTAGAACAATTTATGCGTACAATGTATTTATCAAGCAGATTAAAGGTTAAATAGGAGTGTACATGAATTTTGAAAGAGGAAATGAAATATTGAAAACCGTGTTTTTAGGTTAAATATATCAAGCAAACTAACTAATAATTTGAGAAATATGGATTGTGAATTTCTAAAACAGATACTCATTTGTAATTAATCTAAATCAAGGGATGAAAGTAGAGTTAATTGAGTAGTTGAGGTAGCCCTATTTTCTATGAATTAACACATTTTACGGAATGCAAAATTCTTAATACTAATTTTAAGAATTTTTAAATAAAATCAACTTTTTTTATGTGGGTCACAAATTATTAAAAATAAATTTTAGACATTCCAAAAGCAAAAAATGTAGAAATTATAGCGCAACATAATGATAACCAACGCTTCATATAAGATGCTTGTAATCATTATAAAATCGAATATAAATAATTATTTTTCAATAAAATAAATATTTATTAAAATACTAATAAATATTTGTTCGAATTCTCTTTTTCTCGTTATTAAATGACTACTTTCACAGAATTATTTTAACCGTTACAATAAACATTGTTTATTATGAAAGCATCAAAAGTAGTTCCATTAACATTTTCGTATTCACATGAAGAATTGATTGAATCATCCATTCAAAAAGAAGGATTTCTTCGCAGAGATCAAGTTGAATTACAGTCAAGAGGTATCACAGTAAAAAAGATTGATGATTTAGTAGCACAAAGGGTAGCATTGATGGCAATGCCACCCTATCCTGTCGAAAACAGAGATCACACATTAGCCATTAGGGCATGTGAAACAAAGCGTAGTACGCTTGCAGAAAAAATAATAGAGATCCAAGATATTGCTGCAAATACATTTACTAAGAAGGGAACAAAATATTTTGCATTTAATGTTTTAGGGATAAACAAATTGTCGGAAGAAGCACTCATTGAGGTTGTTCCTGTTTTTGTAAAAGCGGGTACCGATAATTTGGTTCCTATGGGTGTAAAGGGCTTAACAGCGGGTATGCTTACCACTGTTACCACCCTTGCGGCTGATTTAGTTACCTTACTTCAAGCACCTCCTTTGTTATTGTCGGATTCGAATGCGGCAACAATAAATCGACATGAGTGTGAAAATGCACTCTACGAAGAGATGAGAAGTATGAGTCAGACTGGTCATATTTTCTTTAAAAAGACAGATAAAGTGAAAGCTAAGGACTATGTAATGGATACTAGAATTCCAAAAGTGACAAATAGGAAGGGTATTGTGAAGGGTAATACTGCCGTTACAAGAAAGACGGATAATATAATAGCAAGAACAAGAATTAGGGCGAAAGTATCAACAGGAATAAGTATTGAAATGTATTTTGGAATTACAAAAACGACAATGCCAACTGCAAAAGCGTTGATTGTTGAGAATAATCCTAATATTTTTGTTACAACAACTACCGCCGACCTTGGCTATGATTTAGAAGGAGGGGTTATTCATTTAATTATCCGCAACTTAAATAATAAGGATGCAAAGTTTTTGATTAAAATTGGTTAACATTGATAAAATGTGAGTTATAAAATATTAAATATGGGTTTTAAATCATATTTAAGTACGGGCAATTAGGTTTTATAAATCTGATTGCCTGTTTTGTTTTTTGTATTTGGTAAGCTCCGAGTATAATACCTATATATTTGTGATTATAGAAAGTTACATTTAATTCAAATAAAGTTGATTTTAGAAATGAAATACCCTCGCAAACTATCAGCAGGTGCTAATAATACAGTCATTGTCCTCTCCGAAATGGAGGTTGGAAAATTATACGTGGGTGATACTCGTTCTGAAATAGGAAGTGAGGCTGCTAAAATGCAATATGCAAATACTATTAATAATCTTGTAGTAAAATTCTCTCGGTTGGAATATAATGAAGGGATTGATGCGGAAATGTTAGTTATGGAGCGTATTTTTCCTATAGATTTCAGGGCTTATGAAGTTGAAATTCGTGAATTGTGGCTAGATGTTTTTGAAGATGAATTGTATCAACTACATCAAGCAGGTTTTGTGCATCGTGATTTGAAAAGACCGTCAAATCTTGGAGGATTAGCGTTTGATAATATCCTATTGACACAATCTGGACTTAGATTGATAGATGTGGGAATATCAGCATTGAAAAATCAAGTAGGAGAGAAGATATTTGAAAAATATATTGAAGTGGAAATGAATGAGATGAAGGAATTTCGAGCATATTTTTTGAATAGGTAAATGATAAATTAGCCTTATTCTTTTTATTTGTACCCAATTAATATTTAGAATTTAAAACAACGATTTAAATGTTTACAATTGATCAAATCAAGTTAGCACATTCAAAAGTAAAAAGTGGTGCGGACTTTCCGAATTATATACAAGATTTATATAAACTAGGAATAATTTATTATACTACCTATGTAAATGATGGGCATGCTGATTATTTGGGTAAAAATAATTTTATTGTTTCTACTGCTTCAGGAGCTAAAAAACGCTTTATTGCTGATATTTCTGATGGAAATCAATTCAAAATAGACCTCAGAGCACATCAGGCAGGAAAGACTGATTATGATACGTTTTGTAAGGATTGTGCAAAGTCGGGTATAGAAAAATGGGTGGTAGATTTGGTTAAAATGACCTGTACTTATTATGATAATGCAGGGAGTCCTATATTGGAAGAACAGATTCCTACAGTTTAAAATTTTGTTGTGAGATTGTAAATTTGTAATTTTAATATTTGCAATAATAATAGTGTAACTTATGAAACGGTCCTTTTATATACTAGTGATTCTTCTTTGCTTTTCTATACATTCTTACAGTCAATTTGATAGCTTAAAGAGTGAAATTCTTAGCTATGAAGATACTACTGCAGTAACGATAAAAAAGGGTAGGAAATTATTGCTTGAAAGTTTTCAGAAAAATGATCGTTCAAAAGTTCTGCAGATCATAACTTATCTGACAAAGCAGGTTGAAAATGAAGATTATTTGGCACTATACCCTATTGAACAAGAAATGATTAATTATTGGTTAGGCCAATATAATGAAGTGGATAGTGAAGTTCAGAAATATACCGACTTCTATTTGACTAAGAATGAAAAAAAACTACGACCACAGACCGACTTATTATTTGAGAAAATAAAGGCCTATATGAAGGATCATGAGAAGGAGCAAATTAGCCAAATTGAAAGATCTAAACTTAGTGAGGAGCAAAAAAGTTTTCTTAAAATAAACCTAACCTTTTTGTCGTCAGATTATAAACGTAGTGCTCCGTTGCAGGATACACTAAATGATTTGACAAGTGATTTTATAGCTAAATATCCACACAGCAAATATGAGACTTACTTAAGGGAACAGATTCGATGGGCATTTAAGCCGAGTAAATGGGGTTATGGGTTTGAATTTTTTACAGGTTATGGTGTTTTTACTAAGACCTTAAGTCAACAGTTTCAAAATAGTATACCTATAGGCGTTGCATTTGAATTTATGTATAAGAAATACGCTTTATATCTTCGCGATTATATTGGATTTAGCCATATAAAAGAAGATTTGCCTTTTCAGGCAGCAACATGGTCAAAAGGAAAGCAAGCAAGGGTATATTTGCCTGAATTATCTGTAGGTTATGTTTGTACAAAAAGTGATAAATTAAAAGTTATTCCATTTGTTGGGATTTCCTCTACAGATATTACGCCTACTTCTAAAGATCAGTCCGATTATCAAGGTTATAGTGATATTGGATGGACATTTACAACTACTTATACAGTAGGGTTAAATGTTGATATAAGGATTTCTAAAGTGAATACTTTGCTTGTAAGACGGCAAAGAATTGAAAAAAGTTATAGTTTTTTAAAAGTTAGATATGCCTATAATGCGCCACAATTCCAGAATAAGTATGCAGGATTAAATGGGGATATGCATTATTTAACCATAGGATTTGGAATTTTTGGAAGGATGTATAATCGTGACTGAATTACGTAATTAATGATGAAAGAAAAGGTTGAATTATTATCAAAAAGAGAGTATAATTCATTTTAACCTTAATTTCCATTTGCATTAGAAACAAAATTTAATTTTATTACAAAATGGATTGAATTATGAAACCAATTTTCTATTGTCTTAATCAAATAAAAGTGAATCAAATAAGTTTTAAAATTGTTTTCAGTAATCTTTTTCCAGTAGGAAATATTTATTTTAATATCCATAGTCACTAAAGGACTTCTTTTTGAAAAGTAATTGTTAGAATTATTGAAACGTCTTGTCGGAAAGATTAATTTTAAAAAAAGCGGATAGAAATTAATCTATCCGCTTAAAAGTCTGTTTGAAATCAATAATTAATTCAAAAATATATTCTCTGCTTTTGGAAAAAGAACATGGTTTTCTAAATGAACATGTTTATGCAAATCTTCTTCAAAAGCTTGTAGCTCGGCAATAACTACACTAAAAGTGGTACAAGCACCTACGGGAGCCATATAATTGTTG